>CAZXNP010000313.1:0-2989 GCA_964642035.1 uncultured Anaerolineales bacterium
AAAGCCTGGCGGGTAGCGGCAACGGCCGAGTCGCCGATTCCGACGGCACCGCCGGAGATCGCGGTCTCGATCAGATTGCACGCGCCATCCAGCCACGCGAAAAACTCGCGCCTCAGGTCCGCCTCGCACTCTGCGGGCATGTTGTGTTCGACTCGCTGAAGAATCGTCCCGAGGACGATCCGCATCTCCATCATCGCGAACACCTTGCCGAGACAGACGCGCGGCCCGGCAGCGAAAGGCGGGGACGCCCCACGGGGCAGGCTTCTCTCCAACCCGCGTGTCCCACGCCCCGCACCCCCCGTCGGGCTCCCCCCCCCGCCCCCGGCTACCCGCAGGCCGCGCCGCAGCGGCGTGGAGGGCGGCGCCGACACCACGCGGGCTGGTCCACAACATGAGAGCGAGACCAGCCACTCAGAAGATTGGTTCAATCTCGTGTTGTGGGCGATACTGCTGCTCGGGGCCCTGGACCTGGTGATGAAGGCAGCGAGACAAGTGCGTCGCTTCGCCCAGAATGTGCAGGCGGCGGTGCCGATGCCATGGCTCAGCCACCTGAGCCTCGGCGTGTTGGCCAACCTGTTGACCGAGTGTCTCCGACGAGCAGCTCGGTTCTAGCCGCGTTGAGTTCCGGAGCGCTGCAGGGTGTGCGGGGGAGCGGCGGGCAGATTGTTGCCGGCGTGCACGGCGCATAGTTCGACAAGCCGCGCCACGCCGCGGACGTCGGGCGCGATGGACCGGGCAGCTGCATCGCCGGGCGCGGCTTACCAATGCCGCCGGGACGCGTGAGCGCCACCAACCAGTGCGCCGCCGGGAGTGACCGCCGCCGGGCTCTTGTGCGGCCGTATCTTCTCCACGGCCGCTGCGAGCTCCTCCGGCCCCAGAACTGCGGCGAAGAGTTCGTCTCCACGGGCCAACCGCCGCTCGAGGGTGCCCTTCGATGTCTTCAGCTGCTCCGACAGATCCTGCATCCGCCGAGGGCTTAAGGCGAATTGCGTGTGGGGCAGCATCCCCCACGCCTGACGACCGATGCTGCTGCCTTCGAAGCCCCGTTGCAGCAGCGCCAGCTCCCGGCCGGCGGTAGCTGCGGCGGCCTCGACATGGGGACCGACGCCCTTGGCACCCACCTCGGGGAGCCGCCCTTCGCCAAGAGCACGCTCCGGCTGTTCCGGGCCATGCTTGTGCTTCACGGAGGCGTCCAGCAGATCTTTGTGCAGAGTTTCGACTTCGCCGAGGGGGGGGGCTTCCGCCGGGGCCGCAAGCTGAAGGTAGCCGTGGACACGACGCCTGTACTCGGCGCCGCGGCAGTGAAGGACACGTGCAACCTCCTGGCCGACGGGACCCGGAGGGTCATTCGGGAGCTGTCTGTACAGGCGGGTCTCAAGCCGGACGAGTGGGCCAAGGAGAACGGGCTGGGCCGGTATCTAAGAGGCAGCGTCGAGGGGCAGAGCCAGGTCGACTGGGCCGACGAAGAGAGCCGGCGCCGCTTTCTGACCGGGATGGTAGAGGACGCCGAGGACCTCCTGGAGCGGGGCGTGGCCAAAACGCGTCCGACGGACCTCTCAAGCGGCCTGAGCAAGGGCCTCGACCTCAGGGTAGCTGATGGGTGGAGCAGCGCCGTAGAGGCGTAGTTGCTCGCCGTGACAGCGGAAGCGCTAGTACGAGTCCCAGTCGTCGTTGATGCGGGCGGCTCGCAGCTGCAGCATGGCGTCAGCTCCAGGACGTGCCCACTTCATCCCGGAGCCCTCCATGCGACCCCTAACCATGTGCTTGCAGCCACCCTCAATGTCGCCGGTGGCTACCGGCCAACCGCGGCTCAGGTAGAGGGCGTACCGCATGTACGGGGCGTTGCCCGTGAAGTAGCGGATTGCGGCGTCGACGGGCGCTCGGCGATAGGTGGCGAGGTCGGCCCCTCGGCGGCGCAGATCATCAACAACGGCTTGCGGCTGCCCGCTGAGCAGTTCGAACGCAAGGAGCGCCAGCGCCTCGCGCACGGAGAGGGTGCCGAGTGAGGCGGCTGCCGCCGAGTTGGTCCAGGGCGCTCTCCGGACCCGTAGAGCTCGCCCGGCCAGTGGTTGAACCTAAGAGTGTCCACTGAACCGGGTCATCCCCATAGAGCGTGTGATCGAGGAGCAGCGCCGACGCACCAAGGTCATCCCCCGCTTCTTTGGGGAGAAGAGCTGCGTCAAACTGGCATTTGCGTGCCAATGGCAGACGAGCCAGGGCTGGCAACCGGTATGGATGAGCGACATTGAGCGCGCCCAACTGGAACGCATCAGGAAGGAGATCGGCCTACTGCCCACGCAGCCCCATGGCGACGCCACCCCACCCGACCACCAGAGCGCCCCCGAGGGTAGCTCACGCCGCTCCCTTTACAGCAGGTCTGGGACTTGACCTGCGGATGTGGCGGCCGACGGTGTAAACTGTCGTCACCACGGCTTCGCGCTTGCTCGTCAGGTGCCCCGTGCGCTCCGACGGCTCGGTTCCGACGAGGCGGACCCCAGCCCCGTTCTGCCTGCACCACGAGCAGCGGGCTCTCCTTGCTGCCGGCGGGCGGATGCTTCTGCTCGTAGAACGCCTCGACGTCCTCGGAGTCCTCAAGGACGAGGGTCCCAAGGGCGTGCTTGGAGAGGCGAATCCTGAGGATCCGCTCGATGGTTCTGGCGCCCTGGTCGTACGCGGCGTTCGACCAGCTCGTGCCCGACCCAGTCCCTGAGCAGGTCCGAGTAGCAGCGCCGGGGAAGGGCCAACTCGGCATCCAGCGGGCTGATTCCAGGCTGACCCGGCTGGAAGAACCGGTGACGCTTGAACCGGATCTTCCCGAACACCGAGAGGTAGGCGGTGTTGCGAAGGTGGCACTCAGCAAGCGGCTGACCGTCAGCCCCTGTCGGCACCTCCGGCTTGTCGGCAGCCCGAACGCAGAAGAACAGCGCCAAGAGCCGCCTGCCCATGGCCAGCATCTCTCGGAAGAGCCGTAGTTCCATCTGCGCCGCCG
>CAZXNP010000314.1:0-2986 GCA_964642035.1 uncultured Anaerolineales bacterium
CGTCGAAGCCGAGGTTCACCCCGATGTCGGACAGCTGCTTGGCGGTGAAGCTGAACAGGATGCCGCTCTTGGAGCCCGAGGGCACCTGGGCGCCCAAGAAGTTCCAGGTGCTGCCCGGCTTCAGGAGACCGGAGCACTCCACCTTCAGGGGGCCGGCGCACTGGGGCGGGCAGAAGCCCGGCTCTCCCCAGGTTACCAGGGCCGCCTTGCTGAAGTCGCCGCCGACGTTCTGGACCTCGATCCAGGTGCGGCAGACATCGTTCTGGCCCTCGAAGTTGAGGATGGGCAGGTGCACCTGGCCAGCCAGGGCGGCATTCGGGTCCACCGTCGGCACGCACAGGACGGCAAAGTCGTCGTCGAAGGGGCCAAAGGCGAAGGGCGAGGTGCCGAAGCCCTGGTCGTCGAAGGTGACGTCACCGGCGACGTTGAAGCTTGAGTTGTTGCCGATGCCGCCGTTGAACTGCAGGGTCACGACGGCGCTGTCGGTGCCCTGGGGCGCCAGATGGATGCCCGCGTTGACGCTCTGGGCGCCGAAGCCGCAGCCGTTCGTGGAGCTGCAACCGATGACCGTCACACCGCCGATGAAGTTGGCGTTGATGGTGGCATCGAAGTCGGCGGTGGAGCCGTTGGTGACCGTCAGCTCGAAGGCCACCGAGCCCGTAAGACACGGATCCGGCGGCGGATCGAGCAGCACTCCGGTGACCCCACCGATCTCTGGGGCCGTTGAGATGCACGTGGGGCTGTCAATAGTCAGGTCCCAAGCGCCCCCCGTCGAGAAGGACAGGTCCTTGGTGACGATGACCTCCACCATGCCGACGGCCAGGTTGTTCACCGTGATGTCGACGTCGTTGCCGCAGCCCACGTCGTCGCGGTAGGTGATGAACTCCGCCTGGCCGCAGGGGTTGAAGAACATGGAGTTGAGCTGGGCCGCAGGAGGTTGGAACACGCCGATGGCCGTGTCCGCCGCGGAGCCGCAGGTCGACAGGCTCAGATCGTGGGGCCCGGCCGCCCCGCCGCAGATCTCCACCAGCACCTGATCGGCGTCGGTGTAGTACGTCGAGCTGGTGCTGAAACTGCACGTACCGGGATTGAAGTCCGTGAACGGGTGACTCCAGTTCGGGTCGGCCGAATCGATCGATCCGCTGACCGTCACCCCCCGCGGACAGAGGCACTGAGCCGACGCGGTGTGGCTCGTGGCCGCCATGAGGCCCACGAACGCCAGGGCCACGACCAGAGCAAACCACGTCAGGCGGAAACACCTGTGCCGCATGGAGTACTCCTCCTTGTGTCAGATTGACTCAAGATTGCGCCCGACCGGTGATGCCACTTCGTCCCTCGCCTACTCCTGGAAGAGGAGACTCTAATACGGAACCACGGCCGGTCGTTGTGCACGGCTCAGTGTCCTGGGGCGCCGACACGACAACGCGCATACGGCGCCACGGCGCAACTCACCGCGCACTCATCTTCCTTCAACGGCTCCGGGGCGCTCTTAGATACGGCCTCGCCGGTGAAGTTGAGGGCGAGGGCGCATCTCGGAGTCGGGGCCGGAGGCGTTTCCGCCGTGGCACGAGGCGGCGAGGGGCAGCCCGCTGGTCCGTAGGCCTGGGGGTGGCGGCCCGCTACCTCGGCTGCTATCGTGGCACCAATGGCACCCTCGTCCCTGGCCGCGGAATAGGCCCCCTCCACCCGTGGGCACCCTGTTCATAGTGGCCACTCCTATCGGACACCTGGATGACATCACTTTACGGGCCATCGGGGTCCTCCGGGGGGCCGCGATCATCGCCGCCGAGGACACCCGGCGCACTGCTCGCCTCTTGCGACGCCACGGCATCGACACCCCCATGTCCAGCCTACATGCCCACTCTTCCCCCCGTCGCCTGGCAGCCCTGGTGGAGCGCCTCGAGGAGGACGACGTGGCCCTCGTGGCCGACGCCGGTACCCCGGGCATATCCGACCCCGGTGCCGCCCTCGTCGCTGCCGCCGCTGAGGCCGGGTTCCAGGTCGTGCCCGTGCCAGGCCCTTCATCGTTGACGGCGGCGCTGTCCGTCTCCGGCCTCGCCGGGGAACGCTTCGTATTCCTCGGCTTCCTGCCCCGGCGAGGGGGCCCCCGCCGGGCAGCCCTGACCAAGGCAGCGGCCATGGGCCTCACCATCATCGCCTTTGAAGCGCCGCATCGCCTGGCGGCATCGCTGGCGGACATGCTGGCGGTCCTGGGCGACCGCCCCATCGTGGTGGCCCGGGAGCTCACGAAGATGCACGAGGAGCTATGGCGCGGCCGGCTGGAGGAGGCCGCGGCAACATGGCGGTCCCGGCGGCCCCGGGGCGAGTTCACTCTGGTCATCGCGCCGGGCCTGGCGCGGGCGGAGCAGTGGTCGCCGGAGCGTCTCCGTTCCGCCGTCGAGGCCTTGGTGGAGGAGGGCCACGGCGCCAAGGAGGCGTCCCGCCGGGTGGCCGCCGAGGCGGGGGCGTCGCCTCGGGACGTGTACCGGCTGCTGCACAGTGCCCCTGGCGGGGCCATGGGGGATGACGGCCCAATCCCGGGCGGAGACACAGTTAAATATAGGGCGTCTGGCGCGGCGCCTGGGGCAGCCGACGACGAGGCGGCTGATGAGGCAGCCGGCCATGAGCCCGGCGGCGGCGTCAGCGAATGCGGCCCCAGGGTCGACGCCGGCGGGTCGGGAGGTCAAGAATGAACCCTGGCGAGGCGGATTCGGATGCCGGTGGCATGCGCGACCGCGTAGAGGCCCTGCCCGACCAGCTGCGCCAGGCTTGGAGCCGGTACGGAGGCCTGGACCTCGGGGCCCAACAACAGCCCATCGAGGCGGTGATCATGGCAGGCATGGGCGGCTCCGCCGTGGCGGGCGACTTGGTCGCCCACCTGTGGTCCTCGAGGCTCCCGGGTCCCATTGTGACCCTGCGGGGCGCTCCGCTGGCCCGCTGGGGCTCCGGCCGCACCCTCGTCATCGCCTCCAGCGACTCTCGGCGC
>CAZXNP010000315.1:0-2975 GCA_964642035.1 uncultured Anaerolineales bacterium
CGGCCCGGCGCGGGCGGTGGCGGGCCCGTCGGCGTCCGACCCGGCCGCCGGGGGGGCGACCACGGGCAGGCGGGCGTCGCGAACGGCGGCCCTGTACACCGCCCCCGGCCCGGCGGGCCCAGGGGCGCTCAGGCGCTTCTGGAAGGCGCCCACGAACAGGGCGCCCTGGGCGGCATGGTACGCCAGGCCCCAGGCGGCGCCGACGGCGCTGGATCGGGCGGCGGTGTACACTGGGTTGTCCGCCGGGGTGTCGCTGAAGATCATCACCGTGTCGGCATCGAAGCCGAACTGCACCAGGTTGGCCGGTGGGTAGCACACCGTGGCGGCGTAGGGGTTGTCGCCGGCGCAGGATTCCCTGATGACTACGTCGAAGTTCTCGGGGGTGCCCGTGGGGATGGCCGTGGGGGTGAGGGCGATGGCCGTGGCCGTCTCGTTGGCGGCCGCCGTGGCCGTCACGGCGAAGGCGGTTGCCGTGGGCACGGCCCCCGGGGCCGGCTCGTCCGACGCCGGACACAGGACCTCCATGTCCCCGAGGCCGTTCGTGGCGTAGCCCTGGGAGTTGTAGTTGTAGGTCTCCATCGACTCCCGGGCGGCAATGGCCCCGTGTGCGATCCAGAACCACAGGGCCCCGACGTCATTCCGCCTGGCCACCCCCTGGGCCGCCGACACCGACAGGGGAAAGCCCGGAACCAGGGCCAGGGCGCCGAAGGCCGCTTCATCGAGGAAAGCCTGATCGATGAAGAACTCCGGGTCGGTGATGGCCGCCCACAGGCCGCCTGAGTACCGGACCGGGATCAGGTCGCCGGTCCCCGGATGCCGCGGGTTCCGGCGGTCCAGGCCGGGGATCATGTCCGTGACCCGGTCCCGCAAGCCCAGGATCAACTCGCCGGCGGGCAGGAACTCGATGTCGGACAACAGGGGCTGGGCGTCGAAGGCCATGAAGGAGCCGGCCCCCGGGAACTGGGCCGGCCCGTCGCTCCATGCCGCCCACGTCAGGTAGCGGGGATAGCGCAGGGCAATGCGCACCACCTCTTGCATGTCCGTCCCGTCGGGCCGCGACCGGAACACGAAGGCCTCGAGGGTGCCACCGGAGAACTCCAGGGAGTTGACGACGCCGTGGTAGAGCCAGCCGTCGTGAAAACCGAGGCCGAAGGGACGGGCGTTGCGCTTCCAGCCGTAGTCGGCGGCGCCGTGGTCGAAGGAGCCCAGGACGGTGCCGTCGGACGTGCTCAGGCGATAGATCTTGCCTTCGGCCATGTTCATCACGAACAAGGTGGCGCCGGTATCGTCCAGGTCGATGTCGGCCAGGCTGGTGCGGCCGACGATGGTGGCCGCTGGCTGGTCCTGCTGGCGGATGTAGTCGTGGGCATCGCGCCCGCCGAAGAGGGCCGCCAGCCGGCGCACATCCCCCGTGGCCAGGTCGATGGCGTAGACCTGCCCCGGCCCCCCGGGGCCGAAGGTCGTCGCCCGCTTGTTGTAGGCGCCAGCGTACAGGATGCCCCTGGGGGCGTCGTAGGCCAGGCCGTACACCGCCCCCACATCCCCATGGGTAGCCAGGGTCAGGGTGGCGCCGCGGTCGTCGGGCTCCCTGTCCCGGACGGCCACGATGGCCGGGGCGTCAGGGGCGTCGCGCCGGGAGGCGACCCTCACGAAGCGGGACACGGCGAAGTAGGGGTGAAAGGTGTCGCACGCGGCCTGGATGGTGGGCAGGTTGTCGCCTTGGGCGGGGCCCACGTCCCGCGGCGTCGGATCGGCCGGTGCCACGTCCACCGGTGCAGGGTTCAGCCCCCGGGGGGCCGCCGATGCCGGGGCCACTGGCCACGGGCCCGCCAGGACGCGGTATGGGGGCATCGACGCGGCGGCGGTATAGGCGGCCGCCCCTAGCAGGAGGGCGGCCAAGCCGCCCAACACGGTGCGCATCGTGGTCCCCTCTTTCAGCCCCGGGGGTCCCGCGCCCCCGGCGTTTTACCGGCGCCCCTTGGCCACGGCTAGCGGGCCCGCCGCCCGGCCGGCCAAGGGCGGCCCTGGGCGAGCCGCGGGGCTAACGGGACGTCCCGCGCCCCCCCTCGTCCCGGGCGTGACCCGGCGGTGGGCAGGCGATTGTGTAGGCGATGGCCCGGTAAACCGACTCCAGCTCCTCGGCGTCGGGGGCCTGGTAGTACATGTCAGGCCGACTGGCGACCCGGCGCAGGAGACGGGCATCGATGCCGGCCAAGGGGTCCGGGTCGTCGGGGTTGCCCACGCCGATGGTGTACACGGCGGTGCCGCCGGCCTTGGCCGCCGCCGCCGCCTGGAGCACCGTGTCGGCCTGGCTGCCGCCAGCCGCCGGGGTCGGCACCCGGTTGGGCAGCCCATCGGTCATGAGGACGAGGACGGGGTTGTTGTCGTGGCGCCGGGCACCGGAAGACAGGGCGTCGGCCCCCCGGTGGAGGGCCAGGTCCAGGCGAGTGCCCTGGGCCACCCGATCCCGCAGCGCGTTCAGGGCGGCCCCCAGTTCGCCCGGGGACGAGCCTAGGGGAGCCTGGATCCAGGCCGTGTCGTTGAAGGCCACCACCGCCACCTGGTCCTGGGCGCCGGCGGCGTCGGGGGTGAAGTCCATCAGGGCCACGAAGGCCTTGGCGGCGTCAATTGCCGCCGCGACCTTGGTCCTGCCGGCGGCGGTGGGCCGGAGCATGCTGGTGGAGGCGTCCAGGACGAGGACCACGTCGGCGTGGACCTCCCGGTCGCTGCACTTCACGTAGACGGCCGAGGGCAGGTAGATGCGCCACCGAGGGGGGGTGAGGGTGGGGGTTGCGGTTGTCGTGGCCGTGGGGGTGGCACTGGCGGACGGTGTGGGCCGGGGGGTGTACGTCGCCGTTGGAGTGGCGGGGGGGGCGCGCCGCACCTCCCCATCCCCCCCCCCCCCGCGCCCGACCCACACCCCCGTCGCGCTCACCGCCCCCCCGCGCGCCGCGCGCGCGTGGTGCACGGTGTTG
>CAZXNP010000316.1:0-2972 GCA_964642035.1 uncultured Anaerolineales bacterium
AGGGGAATGTGTTCAGCAATATCGTCGATCACAAATCGCCGTCGGACGCGGCGGCGATCCAGGTCGAGGACAACGCTTCGGCCGCCTCGATGGAAATCTCGATGAACAGCTTCACGAACCTCGGCCCGAGCGGCACGGACGGCTTCGGCGTCCGAAACGTCACGGGTATCGAGGTCGATGCCACAGGGAACTGGTGGGACGATCCGACCGGTCCCCGGTTCGGCTCGCTGACCTACGGAACGGGTGTCAGCGTTTCGGTCGACGTTCTGTACGATCCGTGGCTGACCGGCAACATCGTATGTGTTCCCGACCCGGATACACTGACGGACGGATCTTCTACGAAGACGATCTCCGTCGACTACCTCGGCGGCGGCGGCGGCCTGATGTACGGCTACAACCTCTCCTTCACCTGGGACGGCGGGGTCGTGTCGACGGGCGACTCCCTGGTGACCGAGGGGAGCCTTCTGACCGATCAGGGGGCGACCAACTTCTTCGTGAACCAGGTGGGGAACGTGATCACGGTAAACGCGGCCCTCCAGGGGGCGCAGTCCGGCGTGGCCGGCCCGGGGACGATGTTCACCATCGAGTTCAACGCGGTCGCCTGCGGCTCGAGCGTCGTCGACCTGACGGTGAACGCGGTTCGGGACAGTAACAATCAGCCGCTCAGCGGTTTCTACGAGGACGACGGCGTGATCCACGTCGACACGGGTCTTCCGGTCTTCACGGTGAACGATCCCTTCCCGGACAGTCTTTGCTGGGCGACGGCGCCGGTCCTCGATCTTTCGGCGTCGGAGGTGTGCAGCGATCTGGACAGCGCGTTTTATAAAGTCGATGCCGGCGCCTGGCAGTCGGACCCGAACCTCTTCAGCGACTACGCCGGTACGTCCTGGACGAACGCGACGTGGACGCTTCCGGGTTTCGCGGGGCTGGCGGAGGGGACGCACACGGTCGAGTTCTACTGCACCGACGACTTCGGGAACGTGAGCGCGACGGTCGGCTGGGACTTCATCAAGGACACGGTGGCGCCCCCGGCGGCGACGGGGTTCGCCTCGGCGCCGGGCAACAACAAGACGCATCTCTCCTGGACGAACCCGGGGAGCGACTTCGACCACGTGGTGGTGGTGCGGAAGGCGTGGGACGGCGCGCCGCCGTACGGTTATCCGGAGTACGTGCAGCCGGCGGTGGGCTATCCGACCGGTCCTGCGGACGGTGTGGTGGTCTACAGCGGGGCGGCGACGGTGACGGACGACGACCCGGTGGCGGATCGTTCGATCTACTTCTACCGGGTCTTTTCGTATGACTGCGCGGGGAACTACACGGGCGGGACGGCGCCGACCGATCCCCTTCCGGCCGCCTTCGCGCAGGGAGACCGGACGACGAGCTACTGGCTCGGGGACGTGGCGGCCGGCTACGACGGCTCGGTCGATTTTGGCGACATCAGCGATCTCTCCGCGACGTACTGGCTGGCGGACGGAGACATCGGCTGGAACAACGAGTGCGACGTCGGTCCGACGGACGACTGGAGCCGGGTCGGGATTCCTCTTCCCGATGACCTGGTCGACTTCGAGGACCTGATGATCTTTTCGATGAACATCGGCGTGGTGGCTCCTTCGGGGAAGGCGCTGCCGCGGGTTCTTCTCTCGGGGAAGAGCGGGGCGGCCTCGCCGGTGCTTCGTCTGCTTCCCTCGGTGGAGGGGGCCGGTACTCTGCCGGTGCGTCTGGTGCTGGACGGGAACACGGACGAGGTGAAGGGGGCGAGCGTCGAGGTGCTCTTCGACGCCTCGGTGCTCGAGCTGGCGTCGGTTCTTCCGTCGGACGATCTGGCGTCCGGTTCGGTCTTCTTCCACGGTGGGGCGCGTGCGTCCGGCTCGGTGCAGATCGATCTGGCGGCGCTTGGCACGGAGCGGGTGATCGGCGGATCGGGTGAGCTGGCACTGCTTTCGTTCACGATCGCGGGCGAGGGGGATCCGAACATTCGGTTCGGTGACGTGATCCTCCGCAGCGAGACGAACGAGAACGTGGGATTCCAGACGGACGACGCGACGAGCGTCGGTTCGGAGGCGATTCCGGCGGTGACGCGTCTGGTGGGGGCGGTGCCGAACCCGTTCAACCCGATGACGCGGATCCGGTACGAGCTGAGCGACCCGGCGCGCGTGACGGTGCGTCTCTTCGACACGCAGGGCCGTCTGGTGCGGACGCTGGTCGACGCCTCGCAGGGGGCGGGCCGGTACGAGCCGGTTTGGGACGGCCGGGACGACGCGGGGCGCGCCGCGGCGAGCGGCGTCTACCTCGTCCGGATGCAGGCCGGAGAGTACGGCAAGACAGGCAAGGTGGTCCTCCTCAAGTAGGAGGATCCATCCGCTCCTGGGGGGGGCTCTCCCCCCCGGGGGCTCCTCGTACGGGAAGCTCCCGAAGGAGATCGAAAGTCGATGAAACAGGGAAGAGCGAGCAACGTCGGGTGGGGCATCTTTCTGCTTTTTCTTCTCCGGCTCACGGGCGCGGCGTCCGCTTCTCCCCTCGTGTCGATCGAACCGGCGGTCACGCTCGTCGATCCGGACGATCTCTTCGAGGTCGCCCTCTACATCGATGACGGGGTCGACACGATCTCCAATTTTCAGGTGCGATTCGATTTTCCCACGGGCCTGCTCCAGTTTCAGGAGGCGATCGAGGGATCGCTCTACACGGCGTCGGGCAACCAGACGTGGTTCTACTTCGACGAGTCGCCTCCGGGAACCGTCGAGGTCTTCGACGTGATCTTCCCGGCCATGAGCTTCGTCCTCCCGCCGGGGGAGCTCGCGCGCCTCCGCTTCCGCGCCCTCGCCGAAGGGGTGGCGGAGATCCGCTTTCTCTCGGTCGACCTCCGGGACATTCTCCGCGACCCGATCCCGGGCGTCTTGACGCGGGGTGGTTCGGTCTGCATCGGAACGGTCACGACCGGCCTCGATTCGCCCCGCCCCGATCGGCCGGAATGG
>CAZXNP010000317.1:0-2971 GCA_964642035.1 uncultured Anaerolineales bacterium
ATGTGCTTTTATCTTTGGAAACTTGATTCTAAACTTTTCGATCATCATTACTCCTTATCTGGTAAGCCTAACGGGGCGGATCACGCGTGGCGATAGTCTGTCGCGTGCACCCGACTTGTTATCTTTACGTTTCAAGCCTACTGCTGCCACAATCCATATTGTATTCCGTTGAGAATGTAGATTGCCCAAGTTCCAGTTTCCCCCTGTTTGGTAGGAGGATATGCGATCACAGCACCAGCAGTCTCGGCCGCTTTGACAGCCTCTGTTATGTCATTGACCGCGAAATATACCCGAACGATTGGTTGCTCATGCTCAGCCAATGGAGCGCGAATTCCTATCAAGGTCCCGTTCGCTGTTTTCGCGACTTTGGCCCGACCGAGATCTTGGACCTCTGGACCAAATGAAAGCCCGTGCACCTGTTCCAAGGCCTTGCACTGTTTGTCAACAGTATCAGATACGATCTCCACGTAATGGGCCTGCATTTCTGGTCCTCCTTTTTCTTTGATAGTTTGGGACGTCGACTGACAAGTTGAAAGTAAAACGAGGACTATTATCGCAAATAGTCCCTGAAGGCAATGGGGTAGCCTGTCCATCATCATTCTCCAATCATTAAATATAAACGCAAAAATCTCCATTATCCAGATAACGATTTGGCTCACCTGCCGCTGAAATTATCAATCAAAACTTGATAAAAAGCACATAACTTCATTAATCCACTGAACTTCCGCAATCGCAACAGAGCGAGGCGATCAGGCGCAGCCAATGGTTATACCGCCTTACCCATTTTTGATACTGACATATTCACACGTCAATTTTTTCTATGGCTATTTTTGATCAAATCGATAGCAAAATCTAAACCCTTATCAACACCTTGGAGTATATCTTCAATATTAGATTTTACTTCATAATCCGGAATCACTCCACGTTCACTATAGGGATAATCGGATACGGCCATGACAGAACTGCGTATGGGAATTCTAATCCGAATATGAGTGTTTGGCAGTGTCAGATTAATGAAATCACCGGCATTGTTACCATAGTAGGCACCTCCTGTTTCCTCTCCTATAAACGTCGCCCTTTTATGATAATGTAAGAGAGCAGCA
Source organism: uncultured Anaerolineales bacterium (assembly GCA_964642035.1). Classification (GTDB taxonomy): domain Bacteria; phylum Chloroflexota; class Anaerolineae; order Epilineales; family Epilineaceae; genus CAZXNP01. The sequence continues at coordinate 1,104 of CAZXNP010000317.1, forward strand.
ACATCTGCGCTTCCCGAGATGCTCATACCGTTTGTGAGCACATACACCCTGCCCTTAAAATTAAGCTCTTTCGGCTCTATCTTTTTGCTCCAGTTTCCCTTTAACACATAGCGGCCTGCCCTGTCTCTTTTCCAGAGGTTGGGATGAAGATAGTTAAAATACAGACCTTTGTCTGTATACTCTAAGAATGAATAGCGGGGTTTTGCTGTGGTTTCAAGTTTAGCGAACTGGAACGGTTTGTCTATCAAATAAGCCAAAAGATCTTTGCAATAGAGAGCTTCACCACCGTCATTCCAGCGTAGATCAATGATCAAATTTGAAATATTGTTATCTACAATTTCCTTGAAAGACTTTTCCATAAACCTATAAAAGTCATACCCAAAATCCTTAAGTATCCTGGGAACAAATGTTCTTATGGTCAAAATGGCTAGTTTTGATTTCTCCCGGATTTCCAGTTGTAAACATTTTTTATACAATCTCTCGTACGAGAACAATGAGTTATTTAATTTATCATTTGGAATTCCCGGTACAACCACAGTGGCTGTTTCCCTTTTTCCAGGCGGCAGATATTTTAGTTTAAAGCTATCGGGCTGCTCGATGTAAAGGAAGTATTTTTCAGGAAAATACCAATCCAAAATTCTGTATTTATAAGTCTTGTTTTTCCCATCGGACGGAAGCATTTTTAAAAGCTCGGATAACAGTTGGGGTAAAGGTTTCTCATTGATCGATGTGATTTCAGAACCCAAAGGTATTTGATTCTGCGAACTGCAATTCTGCAGGATGTACGCCTTGCCTGAAATAAATTTCAGGGCAAAGGGAAAGAAAAGACCTGTTTTATCCATGACTTTTTGATAATCTGACGAAGGGCGTGCAGCAGTATGAACACAATGAATCTTTTCGATTATGGGTGAGATGAAGCGGAAGAATTCGATTTCAGTCATCCTTTTATCAAGCTTCATAAACAAGTTGTTAAAGAAGGCATCAAATTCAGTCTTAGATGTATAGCGGTACATACCGGCATGTGATTCTTCCAAGGCCAGCCGCAGCAGGTCGTAATCTTCTTTTAATGCTTCAATGGAGAATTTTCTGTTAACATCATATTCAGCAGAAGGAAGCGGGTATTTTGTGAAGTAAAAGGGCCAGATTTGGTCATTCACCGGTGCAGATGTGTGCTGCTGCACAATAACCCACCTACCGTTCTCTTTTTCGAATACTCCGGTCTCTCTCACCCCTTTAACATGAAAAGGGAGACCGCTGGACACAAAGCTTAAATCCGACAGAACAAAATATCTGGCTACTGTTCCCGAACTGTCTAAGGTTATCTTCTCTTCCCTGGAGAAAACCTTGATATTCTTTAAATCTTTGAATTGCTGATTTTTTATATAGGCCAAAGTTTTCCAGTCAAGGGCCATCTCCCTAAAATCCGGCCCAATGACGATTATATTCTTATTGTGGACAAATACTTGGGAAAATAGTTCCATGTTTTTGGTTTGGACTGCTGTGCTTAATTTTTCCAGCACTGCTTTTACTTTTGCTTTTTCAGCCTCAATATCAACTTCAGTGTTGTAATGATTTGCAGCAAGACAATTCTGATACAAAGCGTTAAACTGCAAAACTGCAAATACCATCAGGAAGTAAAATAACTTTTTCATGATTGACCTCGCAATCTGTTTAGCGGTATAACTATTAATATACAGCTTGTCGTAATTGTGAACAATTTCTCTCACTTTACATCATATATTTTGATCATCCATCAAATATCCCCAAGGAATTACGCTTTTATCTTAATATTATCCATCCTATACTGCAAGCTGCATATTTTGAATTTCCTAATATCCCCGATAAGAATTGGGGGAGCACTTTCAACA
>CAZXNP010000318.1:0-2965 GCA_964642035.1 uncultured Anaerolineales bacterium
CGACGCGAGGCGCCCCTTCGGGCCGCCCCGCGGCCCCGCGGGCAGGTGGGCGGGCTCCTCCCCCAAGACCGACGACAGCTTCGACGACCTCCTCGTCTACCAGCCTGCCGCAAACGGAAAGGCCGCATCCGGCTATGACGGCCTGCTGCCCTACCCCACCATGATGCGCAACAACATGGTCAACAACCCCTGGCAGGACGCCATCGAAGCCACGCTCACCGGACCGCTGATGCCCCTGTCGGACAACGCGCCGAAGGACATCGACGGCAACATGATGACCAGCTTCGCCGACGGCCGAGCGCCGGGCATGCAGTACGCGCACCAGCGATACGCCGAGTTCTACCCCACTCGATACATGAAGACCGGGGTCACCGGATCCCGTGTCAACACCGGCATCCGCGACTCCCTCCAGATGCACGGATACAACACCGGCGAGTGGGCACCCGGCGGCCTCTACCACAACACCGTCCACGGCATGGACTCACTCATGTGCTCACGCGACGAGGCGCTGACCTCTAATCAGGCCGCCTGCAATGCCGCAACGATCGACAACCCGGACTCCGCCTACCACGGCGAGCAGGTCTGCCGCTGGGACGAGGCCGCGAACAGCTGCAAGGGCATCTTCGACGGCACCACCAAGGGCATCCCGATCCGCTTCCACCCCTTCATGCCCGTCCAGGACGAGCAGGCCATCTGGACCTTCGACGGATCCCTCCCGCCCAAGCTCCTCATGGCGCGCTACGCCCAGCCCATCATCTTCCGCAACTACAACGCGCTGCCGATCAAGTTCGAGTCCAACCGAGGCTTCGGCAACCACTTCATCACCACCCACGAGCACAACGGTCACGTCGGCGCCGAGAGCGACGGCTACGCCGAGGCCTTCTTCCTCCCCGGACAGTTCTACGACTACCACTGGCCGCTCGTCGTCGCAGGACACGACAGCAACCCCGAGGCCGAGGAACCCCGCGCCTCGACCCCCTGCGAGCCCGGCGAGGAGCTCGAGATCAGCCTCCCCTCGCCCCTCGACCACGCGGGCCAGGCCTGCACTCGCGCGCAGAAGCTCGCGGAGAACCCGAGCAAGACCGCCCACGGAAAGTACTCCGACGAGGCCGCCTGCGGCTGGCGCAAGGTCATGCGCACCTGCGAGGCCGCCGGGCCCAACGCGGGGCGCGTCAACATCGCCGGCGACTGGCGCGAGATCATGAGCACCCACTGGTTCCACGACCACATGCTCGATTACACCGCCCAGAACGTCTACAAGGGCAACGCCGCGATGATGAACTACTACAGCGCCATCGATCGCGGAAACGAGTGCGTCGACGACGGCGTCAACCTCCGCTTCCCCTCCGGCTGCGCCATGGGCGAGTACAGCTGGGGCAACCGCGACTACGACCTCAACATCTTCCTCTCCTCCAAGGCCTGGGGGCAGGACACCGCCCGTTATCCGGGCACCAAGGTCGAAGACACGCGTGGCCAGCTCTGGTTCAACCCCTTCAACGTCGACGGCTTCGTCGGCGATCGGATGCTCGTCAACCTCATCTGGATGCCCTACATCGACGTCCGTGCGCGCGCCTACCGGATGCGCATCCTCAACGGGGACGTGTCGCGGTTCATGGCGGTGGCCTTCGTGGTCCAGCGCAACGACGACCTCGGCGAGTTCCCCGGCGAAGAGCCCGGCATCTCCTACGACCGTGCACCGGTTTACATGATCGCCAACGACGGCAACGTGATGGTGCACGCGGTCCCGTTCGACGGCAGCATGGACCTCGACGCCGACGGCGACCTCCAGGACCACAACGGCATCCTGCCGACCCAGTCCATCGCCGAGCGCTTCGACGTCATCATCGACTTCGAACACTACGAGCCCGGCACCAAGCTCTACATGATCAACCTGCTCGAACACGACAACGGGAGGCGGCCCGAGCGCCAGGTGCCCCTGGCGGACATCCTGGCCGGGACCTACAGCCAGTGCGACCCCGCGGTCGGCAAGTTCATGGAGATGCGCGTGTCGGCCTGCACGCAGGACGACGGGGTCACCCCCGCGAGCAGCTGTCAGCCGGACGGCGACGCCATGATGACGCAGCGGGACATGAGCATCGACCCGGCCCTCTACGTGCCGGGCAACACCAACGGCCCGGGCGGCACGCCGCTCACCATGTGGACGCTCCCCGAGATCACCCCCGAGGAGCTCCAGGCCGCCCACCACCGGACCTTCGAGTTCGGCCGCGGCGCGGCGAGCGACGGGCAGCCCGTCACGATCACGCCGGCCGAGTTCACCTCCCCGCCCGACGACCTGGAGGAGGCCGAGATGATGCGACCCGCTCCCAGCACCGCGATGGACGAATCCGTGGCGTTCGGCTGGACCCGCGGCGGACGCTCGGTCAACACGGAGGAGTTCGAGCAGGTCCCCCACCCCGACCTCCCGTGGGGCATCAAGACGGACGATGGGGACATGCTGCTCGCCAACTTCAACAAAGTCAGCGCGGCCCCGCAGCTCGGGGACCTGGAGGTCTGGCACATCCAGAACGGCGGCGGAGGTTGGAGCCACAACGTCCACGTCCACTTCGAGGAGGGCCGCATCCTGACCCGCGACGACAAGACCCCACCCGAGTGGGAGAAGGGGGCGCGCAAGGATGTCTATCGCGTCGGGCGCATGGACGACAGCGGCTCCGAGGTCACCTTCGCCATCCGCTTCCGCGAGTTCGGGGGCAGCTACATGGAGCACTGCCACAACACGCAGCACGAAGACCACGCGATGCTGCTGCGCTGGGACATCGAGAACCCGGGCCAGCTCAAACCCTTCCTGCTGCCCGAGCCGCAGTGGAACGGCTGCACCTCGACCGAGAGCGAGTGGACGGACACTGCGCGGGGCGGGGACGCGCTTTCGGCCGCCGAGCCGCTGACCGGCGGCGGCCAGACCATCGGCTATGTGCTGACCGGCGGGCCGGGCATGATGGAAGATATG
>CAZXNP010000319.1:0-2962 GCA_964642035.1 uncultured Anaerolineales bacterium
GCGGCGGGCGATGATCGAGGCAGGCGACCCGGAAGCCGACGGTGGCGCACGCTACCGCTGCCCACGCTGCCAGGACGCCCGGTTCCTGTTCCGGACCGAAACCGAGGCAGGGCACCGCTACAGCTACGCCACGCCCTGCACCTGCCTCCTCGAACAGCAGCAGCTCGAGAGCGCTATTGGCGAATTGCTGAGTCTCGAGGACGAGCCCGTCCCGCACCACTTCTATGTCTACGACAAACAGCGGCGCAGCTGGCGTGATGTTTTCGCTCAGCTGTCCGGGTGGCAGCGAGCGGCGGCAGCGGCGGCGGCCCTCTTCTTTTTCATGTCGATCGGGTTGAACATCCTCCAGGTCCACGTCTCCTGGACAGACGACATGCTGGCGTTCAGCTTCGGGGCCCCCGTCCCGACTTTCGACCAGCAGCAGTTCAGAGACGAGCTGACCAACCAGATCCGAACTCTGGTCGTGCAGGAGGACCGGCGCTCGCAGGAGCAGATGCGCCAGGAGTTTCGAAACTCGCTGGCGGCTCTGGAAAGCAAGGACAAAAAGTCGTTTGAGCGCTTCATCACTCAGCTGGAGGAGCGTCTCGACGTCAAGGTCGACAACAGCAACGTGGCCTTGAGTGAAAGGCTCGACGGCTCTTTGATGCGACTCTACGAGCTGGTGGCCCAGCAGCGATCCGACGATCTGAGCCAGATCAACAGCCGGCTTCAGCAGTTAGCCGTCAGCGATGACATGCAGGCGGATCAAGTGGAGGCAGTGATGGCGTCGGTCGTCGAACTGGCGGAAACGGCCTCCCGGTAGCAGCAGCACGACAAAACCCCCCGTGGTGGAAGGAATAAAGACAATGAAAAAAGTACTTTGGGCGCTGATGGCACTGGTCCTGATCACGACTCCGACACTCGCCGAGCTGCCACAGCAGCCCGGCAGCGCCCTGTTCGACATGAAGAAGGCTCAAAAAGAGATCGAGATCGATGGAACGAGTCCTGGGCGCATTGCAGCTCTGCCGGGGATTTCTGAGTTCAAAAACGAGATTTATTTCTTTTTCTTTGAAGATTTGCGTTTAGTCGATGTTTTCTTAGGCTTAGCCGGGAAGAACTCTATCACGCCAGCCTGAATGGAAAGCTTGATCCACTCATCGATCAGTGCTCGTAGCTCCTTGTAAGTCGCTACTCTCCGAATGACTTCATCCTCACATGAAGCTCGCACAAACCTGCATCCTGTCTTGCCCTTAAAAACGTAGGACAGTTTGTAAAACGGGCCATGAGGTTGAGGATTCTTTGAGTTCATGCATTTGCAGTTAGGATTTCCGCATTTCTGAAACTGCTGGGACAAGCTGCCTGGATGTATAGGCCCAAGCTCCGTAATTTTCTTTTTAATCCTGACGATTTTATCTTCCAATGCCGATTTATTTTCTTTAGTATTCATAACGGCTAAGCTAGCAGACTTAGCCGTTACTGTCAACAAAAAAGAAAGGGAAATTATGAGCGAAGAGGATGTGGTTGCGTGGCTATATGATCAGGCCTCAATGGTGTTGGGAAAAGATGCTGATATGGGAGCAATGGAAAATGCGTTAAAGAAAGCCTGTAATGAACCCTGTCGAAAAGCATTGGAATGGATGGTGCAGGAAAAAGCTAATAATCAAGATATGCTCTGCCCGAAATGCGAAGGAAGGCTGAATATTGAATCTTATCAGCGTGCTCGAAGCGCAAAAACGTCTTTCGATCTTATTCGATTTACAAGAGTCTATGGATTTTGCCCCAACTGCAAAGAATATATCTATCCGGTTGATGTTAAACTCGGTCTGCATACCCGCGCTACAGCTTCGCCAAAGGTTCAGGAAATATGCGCATTGACTACACTTCGTGCTCCAGCAGGTCAGGCTCAGGATGATGTGTTACGTCTTACAGGAATCAAGCTGGACGCATCCACTATTCATCGTGAAGCCATAAGACAAGGGGAACGAGCGTTACAGTTAAGGGATATTGATGAAACGCTCACTCAAACACCAAAGGGAATAGCAAAGCTTACGAGTCGTTCTGTTGCACCCAAAGTGCCATTTACTCTGATTATTGAAATAGACGCCTGGAATATCCGTGAGCGTGACAACTGGGGGAAGACTCAGGCGTTTGTGAAAGCAGGAAAAGATACCGGTCGCTGGCACTGGGTATATACCGGCACTGTTTTCCGCCTGGATCAGCGCGGCACAAGCGAATCAGGCCGGTCAATTATTACAGAACGAGGTTATGTTGCAACGAGACGAGGCATTGAAAGCTTTCAGAAACAACTCTATGCAGAAGCTCTTCAGAGAGGCTTGGTCCAGGCAGAGCAGGTGCTGATTATTGCTGATGGCGCGATCTGGATCTGGAATATTGCAAACGACCGATTCAAAGGCGCAACTCAGCGTGTAGATCTTTATCATGTTAAAGGTCATCTTTGGGGACTCGCCAATGCAATATATGGGAAAGGTACAATTGAAGCCAGAGAATGGGTTCGGCCCTTATTATCCTGGCTGGAACGTCGTAAAAAAGGTGCTCTGGATGTGATCAGCAGTATGGAAGAAATGAAGCTCACCCTTACCAATATTACGAAAGAGCAACGAGAAGCGATAAATCGTGAGATCAATTACTTCAACGGCCATAAAGACAGAATGGATTACAAAACTGGAGCGGCAAAAGGTCAACCAGTGGGCTCTGGGGCAATCGAATCAACCTGCTCTCAGTATCAGCGCAGATTTAAACTTACTGGTCAGTTCTGGAGCCTGGCCGGTGATGAAGCATTCCTTGCGCTTTCCTCTCTTCATCGTAACGGCAGATGGAAACGGCTTTTCCCTTTTGATCCGGTATAACTTCTGGCAAGGGCATCTCGTGAAATAACGTTGAAATCCCCGGCAGAACTGCCTTGCGCCCAAGAGCCTTTAGAACTCGTCCTTTTCACGAGGATGGCAGCGCTCATGCGTTTTGC
>CAZXNP010000320.1:0-2960 GCA_964642035.1 uncultured Anaerolineales bacterium
TCAAGGTGCTCGCACAGCGCGGCAACGTGGGCCTGAGCGCTTTGGCCGACGTGGCCGGGGTCAAGGAAAGACCGGACACCTACCACGCCGGGTTTCTCTTGGGGCCGCGTATACATGCCCGCGGGGCGGGAGGTCGGAGACGAACGAATGCGCGCGCTCGTCACCGCCGCGCTGAAGAATCGAACGGCGGTGACGCCGACACTCGTCAGCACCGAGCGGCTCGCTCGGATGAACGGCACGGCGGCACCCTCGACGCCACGCGACGCCTCTCTGCTGCCGCGCCTCTACCGCGACGTGATCTGGCAGGCGGCGCGCGGGACCGCCCGCGCAGACTACGCTGCCCCGCTCTCTCACGCGCCCCCTCAGTCGTCGCCAAACCCGCCGGCGCCGACGCGCGCCTCCCCGGCCCCGCCGATGTCAAGACGTTGTGGCCGCTGATGGATACCAAGGGCGTGCTCGCCGCTGTCTACAATCCCGGCGACGGCCACATCGCGCCGGCCGATCTGACGCAGGCGCTGGTCCTCGGCGCGCGCCGGGGCGGCGCCAGCGTCTATCGCGAGACCGAGGTGACGGCGCTCGAGCGCACGCCCGGCGGCGAGTGGCTGGTGCGCACCGACAAGGGCGACATCGCGTGCGAGCACGTCGTGAGCTGCACCGGCAACTACGCCTGGCAGACGCTCGGCATGGTCGGCCTCGCGGCGCACTCGGTGCCGGTCAAGCATCAGTACATCGTCACCGAGCCGATCCCCGAGCTCGCCGAGCGCCAGGCCGCCGGACTCCCGGAGATGCCGGTGATGCGCGACCCGGAGCAGTCGTTCTATGTCCGCCAGGAAGGCGTGGCGCTCGCCATGGGCTGCTACGAGGGCCGCGGCGAGGCGGTGTTCGTCGACGGGGTGCCGCGGAGCTTCGGCCAGGATTTGTTCCCCAACGAGCTGGACAAGCTGCTGCCCTACCTGAACGTCGCCGTGACACGGATTCCGGTCCTCGAGAGGGCCGGCGTCAGGCGCGTCGTCAACGGCCCGATGCCTTATACCCCCGACGATATGCCGACCACGGGACCCGCGTTCGGGCACCCGAATCTGTGGATCGGCGAAGTCCACCCCTTCGTCACCCCGCTCGCGGGCGGCATTGGCTGGCAGCTCGCGGAGTGGATCGTCGAGGGCGAGCCGTCGATCGACATGTGGCCCTGCGACTCGCGCCGATTCGGTGATTTCGCGACGCGGCGCTACGCGGCGCGCAAGACCGAGGAGGCCTACGAGCACACCTACCTGCTGCCGAAGCCCGAAGAGGAGCTGCCGGCCGCCCGGGCCTTGAAGACGACCCCAATCCACGACCTGCTGGCCGGCGAAGGCGCGGTGTTCGGGGCCGTCTACGGCTGGGAGCGCCCGAACTGGTTTGCTCCCGAGGGCGTGGCGCCGAGGGACGAGTGCTCGTTCCAGCGGCCCAACTACTTCGAGCACGTGGGCCGCGAGTGCCGCCAGGCGCGGGCCGCGGCGGGCATGGCCGATTCGAGCCATGGCGCCGAGTTCGAGGTCCGCGGCGCGGGCGCGGCGCGAATGCTGGACCGATTGTTGTGCACGGCGCTGCCCGAGGTGGGGAGCGCCGTCGCGGGCTATGCCTTGTCGTCGACCGGTACCGTGCGTTCGGTGTTTAGCGTGCTGCATGAGTCCGTGGAATGCTTCCGGCTGTCGGCGGCGGCCACGGCGGAGCGCTACGACCTCGATCTGCTCCTCAAGACGGCGCCCGCCGACGGCTCGGCGCGGATCGACAATCTCACGGGCCGCGAAGGCTGCCTCATGCTGTTCGGACCCAGCGCCGCCGAGATACTGGCCGGCATCGCCGGAGATGAGCTGACGGACACGGCGCCGGCACCGGGAATGGCACGCTCGGTGACGCTCGGGCTCGTGCCGGCACGTGTCGTACATAGCGAATTCGCCGGGGAACCCGGCTGGCATATCCATACCCGGGCGGAGTACCTGCGCCATGTCTTCCAGTCCCTGTGGCAGGCGGGCCGGGCGGCCGGCGCCAGTCTGGTCGGAGCACGCGCCCTGAATGCGTTGCGCCTGGAGGCGGGGTCGCCTGCCTGGGGCAGCGATCTCACCCGCGCCTTCACGGCACTGGAGGCGGGGCTGGAGCACGCGATCGATTTTGACAAGGGCGACTTCCGCGGCCGCGACGCGCTGCTCCGCCAGCGCCAGGACGGCGTCGAACGCCGGCTCGTGCGCCTGGCAATCGACGGCAACGACCGCTTCGACGCGATGGGGATGGAGCCGGTGCGGGTCAAGGGCGGCACCCGCATCGGCCGCACCACGTCGGGCGGCCACGGCCACTGCACGGGCCAGAGTCTGGCGATGGCATATCTCACGGCGCAGGCGCTGGCGCGCGGCGACCCGCTGGAGGTCAAGCTCATGAATGAATGGTATCCGGCAAGGGTCTTGCCCGGTCCGTGTTCGACATAGCAAAAGGAGGCGGGCGGGAAGGCGCCGCGGGGGTTCACCCAGGAGGATGCCCATATCTCCTGTCGCCCCGACCAGCTGGAAGCGGAGGTGGCAGGGGTGCTAGAGCTGGCCCGCTTCATGATGCAGGCCTTCGGCTTCAGCGAGTACGAGGTGTTCCTCTCCACCAGGCCCGAGAAGTATGCAGGCAGCGCCGAGGTCTGGGAGGACTCCACGCGGACTCTGGAGAGGGCGCTGGACCGCCTCCACATGGCTTACAGCATAGACCCCGGCGAGGGAGTTTTCTATGGCCCCAAGATCGATATCAGCCTCAAGGATGCCCTGGGGCGTTCCTGGCAGGGCCCCACCACCCAGGTCGATTTCAACCTCCCCCAGCGCTTCGATGTGACCTATATCGGTGAGGATGGAAAGGAGCACCAGGTGGTAATGGTGCATCGGGCTGTCCTGGGGAGCCTGGAGCTGCTCGTCGCCTGCCTCCTGGAGCACTACGGAGGGGCTGACGAG
>CAZXNP010000321.1:0-2946 GCA_964642035.1 uncultured Anaerolineales bacterium
ATGTGAACTCATCGAGGTAGTAGTCGAGGTAGCGGTGCGTGATCGCTCCGTGGTAAGTGGATAGCCCCCCCCGCGGGAACGTCACCCCGGGCTCCAGGACTACCACATGAAGTCCAGAGGTTCGCTGATCTCTAGGTGACGTCAGGAGTCAGGTGCCCCAGCGCCGCGGGGAGGCGTTCCGAGCCGGACCGGACGAGGCCAACGGAGGACAGTTTGCGGCAGCAGTACCGCCGTAAACAAACCCTTGGGTCGCCCGGAGAGCAAGGGACTCATTCCGCCGGGGAGAAGGCGTATCTGGTCAAGCAGTCGCACGTTTACGGCGACATCAGACAGGAGACTGATGCCCATGGCCCATGGTGACGGTGCTGGGATGCTGGCAACGTGACGGAACTCGAGGTGGCGGTGGTCGTCTGGCCGGGCTTACCAGACAGCGGTCTGCCCGGGGCCACCTTCCTCCATACGCTAGATGCTTGCCTGCATCCCAGGGTGTATCCCTGGGACTCCCGGACATTGAGCGACCCCGAGTCTGGAGCCAGGATGCGCTGGCCGAGGCTTCTGACCAAAGGACTCCTGAGTCGGGCTCTCGCCTCGGATTTTGGATCATGGTTCACCCACGAGGACATACGCCCACCGTGGGTCGTCGTTGCGCACTCACTGGGGGGGACGGCGTTCTACCGCTGGGCCCTTGGCAACGTCGGCGAGCTGCCGCTACCTACGTTGGCATTCATCTTTGATTCGCCGCGCCGTCTGTCATCCAAGCACCGACTTGTCGACAAGAAGGGGCGCCCGATAGTGTGGCTTCCTGGTCTAGAGCGTGGCGAGATGCACCCGAAACCGATCCATCAAGGCGAGGTAAGTGGCATTGACGCTCATGCCTTGATTAGTCTGCTGGGGGACGCATTGCGCATCTTCGCAACCAAGAACAGCAAGGCGGAGAGGGGCGTGATGTTGAGTGGCGAGGTGCTGATGCCGGCGCATCTTTCGAATGGCTCCAAGGTGGTTCAATCAGTCGTTGCCGCGGGGCACTCAGGCATCTGCAGCGATGACGCGTGCGTTCGCTCCGTCGTCAGGACCACTCGGCAAGTGTCGGCCTAGGCACCCGGCCGAAAAGCCCCATTGGCATTCGAATCGGGGTGCAACCCCTTCGTGCTTCGGGCCCGCGTTGCGCCCGCCCCTATACGGAGCACCCCAGGAGACGCTCACTTGGACCTAAGAGACCGGCGCTGCCCCGGATCAGCCGGAAACAACCTGCTACATGGCCGCCTGACGTCTACGCACTTCCAGGGCTCGGCTAGTGTGCGCCACGGCGAGCTTCCGCACTCTGTCGGCACCCGGATCCCCTACCTCTGTGAACGCGCAGGCGCTCGCGAGGGCGAAGACGCCCGTCACAAGGGCGTCCGGAAAGTGGTCGACGCAGGTCGGGCACCAGTAGCCAGGAAGCTGGGCCTCAGCACGGCATGCGTCTCCCGCCACCGAGTAATCTACCGGTTGCCTGTCGCTCCTGGTGCCACAGACTGGACAGCGGACCGCGCCCGCGATCTGAAGGTCCTCGAGAGCGGCGATCCTGAGTACGATGACACCTCGCGAGGCATCAACCGAGTATGAGGTGTCCAGACGATCACCGAGCCCGTCGTGGCTGTCTTGGCCGGACATGCATAACATGTCAGCAAGATCCAGCTTCATCACAGTCATAGGGTCGGATCCCTCCTCGTTCGCCGTTGAGGTCGAGCGGGGCACGATCTGACTGCCTTCAAGCGCCGGGGCTGGCGGTATACTCTACGGCGTCCACATGGCAGCCGTTGTGTAGAAACGAAATGGGGGGTTGTACTCAACGCGCCTTTTCAACGGTGAGGCTCCGCGCGAAGATACGGCCTAGTCGACAGATTGCCGCGGCCGGGCAGCCGGTGGCCTGCCCTCGACTCCCCGGCCGGAGTCCTAACGCCCCACCCGCACGATGTCATCGGCGCTCTTGAGGACGACCTCGGGGCTCCCCTTGTACATCTTCACCCTGCCCTGGACGACAACGCAGGCGCCGTCGAAGTACTCCGCCGGCGGGGCGGGGAAGTCCGGATAGTCGTCGGGGAACACGGCCACGTAAAAGTGCCCCTCGTAGGCCTCGGCACTGTTAAGGAACGTCACCTTGCCCGTGTCCTTGGTGCGCACCACCCGGAACTCCGCCGCCACCACCTGCCCCACCGCCCGGGCCGCCTCCCCTGCGGTCACGGTACCGGCCACCCGCTGGCCGCAAGCGGCATGGAGATCCAGCTCGCCTGCATTGGCCTCCCCGGCGCCGGGGCTGGCTGGAGCGACCGTGCCGGGCACCGGAGAGGCGAAGGCGACGCCAACCGGGGTGCCGTCGCCAGGCCGGCGGAACACCGCCAGGGGCGTGGGCCCCGGCAGGGACCACAGGCCAAGGCCGTCGGCCCGGGCCGCCCTCTCTGCCGCCGCGAGGTCCTCGGTGTAGCGATCGTCGGGCGGGATGACATAGGCGCGGCCCAGGCCCTCCCTTACCAGCACCTCGGCCAGGAGACGACCGCCCACCCACACGTGACGCAGCAGGCGGCCGTACCGATCGCGGTCGGTGGTATCGACCTCGAGGCGCACTCTTCGGCCGGCCACCAGGCCCCTGGTGCGCTCAGTGGCGGCGGCGCTGAGGGGCTCCGGCCCGGCGTCGCCATGCCCGGTCTCCGGGGCGTCCACCCCCAAGACCCGGACCCGGCGACCGTCTTCCAGCTCCAGGGTATCGCCGTCGACCACCCAGGTGACGAGGGCGGTTTCCATGGCCAGCGGCGATGCCCCGGGCCCCGAAACCACCGCAGTGGTCCGACCGGGTGCCGCCGCGCTCACTGGTGTGATGGGTCATCGGTGGTCTGTGTGTGGCGAGCCTGCGTGCGGTTTTTTTTTTTTTCAAGCAGAAGACGGCATACGAGATCGGTCTCGGCATTC
>CAZXNP010000322.1:0-2946 GCA_964642035.1 uncultured Anaerolineales bacterium
TGTGGAAGGACGACACACTCTGTGCATACAGCCTCCTTCTGTGCCTCCGTGTCCGGATTGTGCGGTACGATGGCGCAGTGCTCGGCAATCCGCGCCGACAGGGCCGCCGTGCCCACGTGCTCAGCCCGGCGGATTATGTCGTCCTTGTCCATGCCGAGGAGGGGCCGCAGGACCGGGCGCCGGCAGGCGTCCGCCATGGCCGCCAGGTTCTTCATCGTCTGGGAGGCCACCTGGCCGATGGCGTCGCCGGTGATGACCCCCTCCGCCCCCGTGGCGTCGGCCACGGCATCCGCCACCTTCAGCATCTGGCGCTTGAGCAGCACCTGGAGGTACCGGGGCCGAGCCGCCCGCTGTAGCTCCGCCACAACCGGGCCGAATTCCAGAATGTGCAATCGCGGCGCGGAGCCGTAGCCCCAACGGTTCACCAGGACATCGACCACGCCCCGCGCCCCCACCAAGTGCTCATCGCCGCCCAGATTGCAGAACACGAAATCCACCGGCACCCCGCGGCGCATGACCATCCAGGCTGCCACGGCCGAGTCGAAGCCGCCGCTGATCAGAGCCACGCACCTGTCCTGCACCCCCATGGGCAAGCCCCCGGCCCCGGGCAGCACCATAGTGAAGAAGTAGGCGGCGCCGTCCCGCACCTCCACTCGGGCCGTCACCTCGGGATTGGACAGGTCAACTCGAGCGCCATGGGGACCCAGGGCGGCCCCCAGGGCCCGCTCCACATCCCGGGCACCATAGGCCCCGGGGGCGCCGGACTCCCGCACCACCCGGGCCCGGACCGCGTACCGGGCCCCGGCAACGTCGTCGCGGAACAAGGCCAGTCCGTTGGCGACCACATCCGACAAATCGCCAGCCGGCCGGGTCACCACCGGGGAGTAGGACTGGATTCCGAACACCCTGGAGAGCACGTCCGCCGTCCGATGATCCTCGGACCTGACGTAGAGACGGCTCCAGGTCCTCTCGACGGCGCCGTCGACGCCCTCCCGGGCCAAGGCGGCCGCGATGTTGCGCGCCAGCTGAGTCTGGAACCGGCGCCGGGTGTGGCGAGCCTTGGTGGCGATCTCGCCCCCGAAGCGCACTAGGTACAGCATCGAATGCTACCCTGCCACCGGCCGGGCGGGATCGGTGATCCACTCCGACCAGGAGCCGGCGTACAGCCGGCTGTCCCCCAGCCCGGCCCAGGCCAGGGCGAACACGTTGAGGGCCGCGGTGACTCCGGAGCCGCAGTAGAATACCGCCTCCTCGGGCTTCCGCTCCCCCAAGAGGGCCTCGAAGCGCCGTCGCACCTCCGCGACCGGCAAGAACCGGCCGTCGGGGGCAAGGTTGTCCTGGTAGGGGGCGCTTTCGGCGCCAGGGATGTGCCCCGCCACCGGGTCTATGGTCTCGTTCTCGCCTCTATACCGCTCGGCGCTGCGGCTGTCGAATACCGCCTGGTCCGGCGAGGCGCAGGCGGCAGTCACCTGGGGCGCGTGCACTAGAAGCTCGGGCCTGGGGCGAGGGCTAAAGATCCGCGGCGGCCGCACCTCCCAGCCGGATGTCGTTGCCCCACCGGTCGCCACCCAGGCCGGCCAACCTCCGTCCAGGAGGGCGGCGCCATCGTGGCCCAGCCACCGCAGCAGCCACCACAGCCGGGCGGCTATGGCGCCGCCCATGTTGTCGTAGGCCACCACCCCAACGCCATCACCGATGCCCCACGACCCAAGGCTGGCCGCCATGACCTCGGCCTCGGGCAGGGGATGGCGCCCGGTGAACCCCGGGCGGACTGGCCCCGAGAGATCGCGATCGAGATGGGCGTACACGGCCCCCGGAATGTGGCCCCGGCGGTACGCCGCCTCCCCCCAGCCGGTATCGGCCAGGGAAAAGCGGCAGTCCACTATGGCCCAGTTCCCGTCCCCGAGGCGAGGGTCGAGGTCCTGGGCGTCCACGAGGAGCCGCGACCGAGGCCGGGCATCGTTGTCGGTGGCCATAGTGCCATTCTATGCCCCCGGTCCTGGGCCGGCAACGACCTGGCCCGGGACCTTGATCGGCCGGCCGCCCGGCCCCCGGCCCCGG
This sequence comes from uncultured Anaerolineales bacterium, assembly GCA_964642035.1. GTDB lineage: Bacteria > Chloroflexota > Anaerolineae > Epilineales > Epilineaceae > CAZXNP01. Next base: position 2,062 of record CAZXNP010000322.1, read on the forward strand.
TCGTTCCGCCTATTGCATGGCCGCGGCCTGGTCCAGGAGAGAGACCACCTGCTGCTCCCCGGGCCACCCAGAGAACCGCTGGAGCTGCTCTCCGTGGCGGTCGATGAGGACAAAGGTGGGGGTGCCTCGGACGCTGTACTGTCGATTGGCCGTTTGGCTAGCCGGATCGTCCACGTTCATGCGTATGAAGGCCACGCGGCCTTCGTAGGTCGTCTGGAGATCGTTGACCGTCGGCTTGATGGATTGGCATATCTCGCACCAGTCGGCGTGGAACCACACCAATGCCGGCTGGCCGATGCGGCCGCTTTCGGCCGCCACGAGGCCCTCCGCTTCGGTGGGCGCCCCGGTCAGTTGATAGACACCGCCGGGGGGAGCTGCCGCCGCGAATTGCGCCCCAGAGGCGCCCGCCGCCTGGCCGGCATCAGACGCTCCGGCGCCTTGGGCGGCATCAGACGCTCCGGCGCCTTGGGCGGCTGGCTCCGCCGCCGTGGAACTCCGGCCGCTGCCGCCGAGCCACACCCCCAAGGCAAGGACCGCCGCCACCAACACTGCGCCCCCAGCCAACACCGCCGTCGTGGATGCAGCGGAACCCGAGGCTTGGACCCCCTTCTTGCTGTGTCCCATCCATCCGTCTCCTGTCGTCGATTCGATCCTTGGGCCAGGACGCCAAAGGTCCCGGTCGCGATTACCCGCCTCTGATGCCCCGGGGCGGGTCGATCGTACCCCGGGCGGGGATGAGTTTCCCCGAGGGGGCGGTCGCCCGGGTGGTATACTGTCTGAATGGCCGACGAGGCCTTCCCCAGCACGATCCGACTCGGCGACAACCTGGCCATCCTCCGGGAGCTGCCGGACGGTTTCGCCGACTTGATATACGTCGATCCCCCT
>CAZXNP010000323.1:0-2941 GCA_964642035.1 uncultured Anaerolineales bacterium
CCGGAACAGCGGTGGAACTGCTCACGTTGGACCAGACGTGGTCAACGTCATCCAGCTCCTCGAGGGCGTCCAGAAAGCGCATTACCTGGAGGGTCGGTTTCGGGTCTAGCGCCAACTCCACCGCCGGGATCATCGCCAGCTCCGCTCGAGCGAACTCCACCCCCGCCTCGCCCATCTGTTCCTTCACCCGCTGGAAGTCGCTGACCTCGGTGTAGATCGTCACATCGTCGTCGTCGGTGTCCACGTCGATGGCGCCGGTGTCGATGGCCAGGAGGGCCACCTCATCCGGGTCGGCCGCGCCGGCCTGTACGGTGAGAACGCCGCGCTGGTTGAACTGCCAGGCCACACTGCCCGCCTCGCCCAGGCTGCAGCCGTGGCGGGAGAAGAGGTTTCGCACCTCCCCGACGGTGCGGTTGCGGTTGTCGGTGACCGTCGAGATGAGCACCGCCGTGCCGTGGGGGCCGTAGCCCTCGTACACGATGTGCTCCAGCACGCCGCCCTTGCCGGCCCCCGTGCCCCGATCGATGGCCCGGGCGATGTTGTCCTTGGGCATGTTGGCGCCCTTGGCCTTGTCCACGGCCAGGCGTAGGGCGAAATTGGACTCAAGGTCGGCCCCGCCTTCCCGGGCCGCCACGGTGATCGCGCGAGCCAGCTTTGTGAAGAGCTTGCCACGGCGAGCATCGGCGGCGCCCTTTTTATGCTTGATGGTTGACCACTTGGAATGGCCGGACATTACCCTGCTCCGTACATTTGCCCCGCAGCCTGCTGCCGCCGGCTATCATAGCACACGCCCACGGGGCCCTCCCTGGCACGCCTCGGCGTTAGGCCTGGCGCAGACTCAGGCCCAATCGACGCGCGGGGGCATCTATGTGCAGCACCCGCACCTTGACGGCTTGGCCAACGCTCACCACATTGCGCGGGTGGAGAAACGGGCCGTCCGCCAGCTCTGAGATGTGAATGAGTCCGTCGACCCCCTCCGGTACCCGGGCGAAGGCGCCGAAGTCCACGACATTCGTCACGACGGCGTCGATTACGTCGCCCACAACGTAGCGGCTACCGATCTCCTGCCACGGATCCGGGGCCAGGCGCTTGTAGCTGAGGGCAATGCGCCGGGCCTCGCGATCGACGCTAAGGACGAGGACTTGTACCCGGTCGCCGACGGCAAGCACCTCCGACGGGTGGGCCACCCTTTGCCAGCTCAGCTCCGAGATATGGATGAGGCCGTCGACGCCTTCGAGGTCGACGAACACGCCGAAGTCGCACAGGCTGCGGACGATGCCTTCCACGGCCTGGCCCACCTGGGTCTCCAGGGCCTGTAGCCGCGAGGCCACCGCGTCGTCCTCCCAGCGCACGGCCCGCTCTGAGCAGATGACTCGATTGCGGGCCGGATCGAGCTCGATGAGGCGCAATGTCAGGGTAGTGCCCACCATCCGCTGCAGGTCGCCCCGCAGGGCCGGCGTGCCGAGGCTCGGGGGTAGCTCGGCCATCTGCGACGCCGGGACGAAGCCAATGCCGTCCCGTATCCGCACGAGGAGACCACCTTTGTTGCAGCCAATGACCGTGGCATCGAAGGCTGTGCCTTCCTCCTGCCAGGTCAACAGCTGCCGCCACGTATCAGGAGCGGGGGCGTGGGCTAGCTTGCCGTTGGGGGCCGTTCCCCGGCCCCGGGGCGGCGCCTCGCCGGGCGTGATGGGATCGGGCCACGAGTCAGCTATCTCCAATGGGGCATGGGGGGGGCGCTTCCCCTGGCGCAGCAAGGCCCGCCAGTACTCCTCCTGGGGTACGGCTTGAAGATTCGAGTTCACCATGATGCCGGCCTCGTGGGGGCCGTGGTTTATTCTTAACGCTGCATTAAAGGACGTCCCCCGGGGGATGTCAACCCGATCTGGTGCCGGAGGCCGTCGCGGCGTGGCCGTGGGCCCCTCCGCCGCCGCCATCGCCAGGAGAGCACGATGTCCTCAGACGCCGCCGGACGCAGCCCCAGAGTGGCCTTCATCGGCACCGGGGTCATGGGCCGCCCCATGGCCCGCAACCTGATCGAGGCTGGCTACGGCCTTGCCGTTCACAATCGCACTCCGGGCCGGGCCAAGGACCTCGTGGCTGGCGGCGCCCAGTGGGCGGCGTCTGTGGCCGACGCCGTGACCGGTGCCGATTTCGTGGTGTCCATCGTGGGGTTTCCGGAGGACGTGCGGCGGGTGTACATAGGTCCGGGGGGGGTTCTGGACGTGGCGCGCCGGGGGGCCGTCGCCATCGACATGACCACCAGCGAGCCCAGCCTCGCCAGGGAGCTGTGGGCATTGGGCCGGGAGCGAGGGATCGCCGTTCTCGATGCCCCGGTGAGCGGCGGCGACATCGGGGCCCGGGGCGCCAGCCTGTCCATCATGGTGGGCGGCGATCGAGACGCCTTCGAGGCGGCTCGACCACTCCTTGCGGCCATGGGCAAGACCGTGGTGTTCCAGGGGCCGGCCGGTAGCGGTCAGCACACGAAGATGGCCAATCAGATTGCCATTGCCTCCACAATAGTGGGGGTCATGGAGGCCCTGGCCTACGCCCGCCGGGCTGGCCTGGATCCGGACCGGGTGTTGGAGTCGATAGGCGCCGGCGCCGCCGCCTCGTGGACCATGAGCAACTTGTACCCCCGGGTGGTGGCTGGGGACCTGGCCCCCGGCTTCTACGTCCGGCACTTCTTGAAGGACATCCGCATTGCCCTCGCCGAAGCCCGGACCATGGGCCTCGATCTCTCTGGCCTGGCCCTGGCGGGAAGCCTGTACGAGGCGCTGGACGCCGCTGGCAAGGGGGACCTGGGTACCCAGGCGGTGTACGAGGTCATTGCCGGCGAGGACTAGGGGGCCCGGCCGAAAAGCCCCTTCGGCCCTCCCTTCAGTCCCCGGTGGCGGCGGGCAGTATGTAGTCGGCCAGGAGGCGGAACACCTCGCCGTTG
>CAZXNP010000324.1:0-2905 GCA_964642035.1 uncultured Anaerolineales bacterium
TCAAATCGGTCCGACTCTCTGGTATGACGCACAAACTCAACATCCGTTTACAGGAGGCAGAGGCCAATGAGCTATCCTATCTGGATTTCCTGAACAATCTCATCGAGGATGAACTGCAAATCCGCCAAGACCGTTTGCTGGCCCGCAGACTGAAACAAGCAAAATTCCCTTTTATGAAAACCGTGGCCGATTTCGATTTCAGCTTCAATCCTTCGATTAACAAGCAGCAAATTAAAAAGCTCGCCACCGCCGCTTTCATTGCAAACTCTGAAAATATCTTAATGATAGGACCGCCTGGCGTCGGTAAAACCCATCTGGCCGTCGCTTTTGGTCTGCAAGCCATTCAAAAAGGCTTTACGGTCTTGTATCGTTCCACCTTTGATATCGCATCAGAAATCATCCAATTTCAGAATCAGATCATCGAAACCTTTCTGAAACCCCAATTGCTCGTTATCGATGAATTGGGAATGAAAAACTTGTCGCATGCGGCTAATGAAATCCTGTTAGAAATTATTCATCGACGCTATCAAAAAGCCTCGACTATCATTGCCACCAATCGGCCCATTGAAGACTGGGGTAAAATATTCGGCGACAATGCCACCGCATCGGCTATTCTCGACCGATTTTTAGAGAATATTCACTTTATGAAAATTACCGGTAAAAGTTATCGATTGAAAAATATAAATGTCAAAGAACAAAAAATCATTGACTCAAAACAAAATAATCACTAATCTATTGGGTGGTACACTTTCAACTGCCCACAAATGGTACATTTTCAACTGCCCCGTGACAGTGTATGAGTTAAATCCCAAGTTTGACACTTCCGAGTGAAAAAAGCATTAAAATTGGCGTTCTCCCGCACAAAATGGGGACACCGGGGTCGATATTCCGAAAAAGCGTAGATACAACCTGCTTCTTGACTTTTAGGCTAATAATACTTATATTTATGGGAAGAATCTAGTCTTTAAAGTAGGACAACAAGATGGCTCGTTTTAGGAAAACAACTTCAAAAAAGAATACATATCTACAATTGGTTGAATCTTATCGTAATTCTAACAAGCAACCAGCTACACGAGTACTGGCAAATCTGGGTAATATTTCCACTTTAACAGAGGAACAAATAGAACGTCTGACCATCTCTTTTATAAAAGCGGTGGGTATGGAAGACATATTTCAAATGAATAATTTCACCTCGGGCAAAGGTTATCACTATGGCAGTTGTCTTCCAGTTTTTGCACTGTGGAATCAACTCAAATTGGAAAAAATAATCAATAACGCCTTATCTCAAAAAGTAACGATACCAGTATCCCAAATAAGTCTTATCCAGACAGCCAATCGTTTTTCTGATCCTGGGAGTAAATTGGCTTGTTACCGTTGGTATGAAAATTCGCTATTTTCACAATTAAAAAATTTCATCCATTTTCCAGATGACCAGCGAGAGAAATTACATACCTATTATCGTTCATTAGATTATTTATGCAAGGCAAAATCATCAATTGAACAGGAGCTCTATTATAATTTTAGTAGCTATAATCAAGAGAATAATCTAATATTTTACGATCTTACTTCTGTTTATTTTGAAGGGGCTCAAGCAGAAACAGCGGTTAGAGGCTATAATAGAGATCACCGTCCTTTGGCGGATCAAATTGTTGTCGGTCTTGTTATGAATGAAGCTGGCATTCCTATCGCGCATCATGTATTTGAAGGTAATACATTAGACAAACAGACCGTGGATAAAGTTGTTTCAGATTTGGAGACTCGCTTTGACATAAAAAATGTGATATTTGTTGGAGACAGGGGGCTTTTAACGAGTTCCAATATTGCCTCAGTCAAAAGCCATGGCTATAACTATATCATGGGCATGCAGAAACGAAACAGACGAATAATTAACTATTTGATAGAAAAAGTACCCTTCACAGAAAAAGAGATGAAATCAGAAGAACTGGTCATAAAAGAAGCAGGCTATTCGGATTTGTCAGAAAATTTCCAGCAGGAATATGATGATTCAGTCAGATTTATCTTATGCTATAATAAGGCGATAGCCGATAAGAATAAAGAACGACGAGACAGAAATTTATTGAGATTTTCGGAATTATTAGATGAGACAACGCAACAAGGGGCATTAGCTCAAATAAAAGAATCGTTTCATAAGTTAAAATCGTTTTTATCAAGATATAAAATGACCAGGTTTTATAGAATAGACATAAAAAAAGAGTCCTCAACTGATGCTGAAGATGAAATATATCAATTAAAAGTAGAACAAAATGAAGCTGCGATTTCGCTTGAGGAAAGTCTGGATGGAAAGTTTTTTATCCAAACAGAAGTAACTTCAGAAAAGTTAACTAAACAACAAGTTGTTGTCTCATACAAATCATTACAGAAAGTGGAACGCGCATTTAATGTCGCCAAAAATGAAATTGATATTCGCCCGGTTTATGTACGTCGGGAAACACGAATAAAAGGTCATGTGATGATTTGTTTTTTATCTTTATTAATGGAGATACTCATTGAGAAGGAATTATATAAATTGTTCCCTGACATGCTGGATACAGAAAACAAGAAAAGAGTCGACAAAAAATCCCAGCGTGATGATAATGATGGTTTAACCATGACGGTTTTGATGGAAGAGTTGGACACAGTCCGTCTGGTACCTTTATATATTAATGGAAATGAAAAACCCAATTATATCTCCACGAGCATAAGTAACAATGTCAAGAAGCTGCTTTCTGCTTTAGGAATCGTTAATTCATCAGATCCGAAATATCTTCGATTTCGAACACCAAAATCAAACGGAACAAAAGATCAATTAAAACTTAATTTGTGATGAGGATGATGAAGTATTTTAGGAAAAATGGAAATTGTAGTACAACTCGCTTTTTTCGAGTGGGATAACTGTCTGTTTTTG
>CAZXNP010000325.1:0-2867 GCA_964642035.1 uncultured Anaerolineales bacterium
CTCGAACGCCTATGGCGGATGCGTCGGGGGCAGCAGTCTCCAGGTGTAGCTGGGCCTCGGCGAGGCGGAGGACGTACCGTTGTTGGAGGTCAGCTGGCCCGGAAGCGGCCTCCGCCAGACCTTCCGGGATCTGCCGGCCGACCGGCTGATCCAAATCGAAGAGGGGGGCCAACCCCGGGTGTCGCGAGGCGAGGCAATTCGCCTGTCCCGGCCGCCATGACCCTCAACGGTCCCGGCCTCCGCCAAACGGCCTATAGCGCGTCCCCCATGGCGCGACTAGTGTCTAGCTCGCGGCTGTCCGCGCCGCGACGCCGCCCGGACTGCAGCGATTGGACACCGGTCTGGCACCAGATCCGGGGCCTCTGCGCCCCGCTCGAAGGCACCGTCGCCATCCTTGCCCGGAGGGCCGTGGCTCCCCCGGGAGGAACTCATACTCCGGGGCTCCGCCTTGTCCCACTCGCAGCCTAGCAACCAGAACGGCCCCCCAGCCGACCAGACGCGGGTCATCGGCATGGGCAACGAGGCCATCGCCGTGGGCCTGGTGGAGCAGGGCTGCCGCGTTATCACCGCTTATCCCGGCACGCCGAGCTCTGAGATCCTCGCCGGCGTCTTGCGCCTCAAGCACCGGGTCCCGGACCCGATTCACGCCGAGTGGTCAACCAACGAGAAAGTGGCCTTCGAGACGGCCCTGGCGGCCAGCTGGACCGGCCTGCGGGCCGCCGTGGCCATGAAGCAGGTGGGTCTCAACGTGGCCGCCGACCCCCTCTTCAGCGCCGCCTACACCGGCGTCGTGGGCGGCTTCCTCGTCGTGCCGGCCGACGACCCCGGGCCCCACTCGTCTCAAACCGAACAAGACTCCCGCCTGGTGGCCCTGGCGGCAAAAGTGCCCGTGTTCGACCCGTCCACCGGGGCCGAGGCCCGGGCCATGGTGGGCGATGCCTTGACCCTATCCGAGGCCCACGGCCTGCCCGTGATGCTCCGGCCCACCACGAGGCTGTGCCACGCCGCCCAGGCAATCAAAGCCCCCTGCCTGGTGGCTCCCGGTGCCACCGCCCAGGTGCGCTTTCGCAAGGATCCCGGGCGCTGGACGGCCACGCCAAAGCTGCGCCTGGCCCTCCACCGGGACCTCGTTATCAAGCTGGCGGCGGTGGAGGCGGCCTTCGAGGCATCGCCCCGGAACAGGATTGTGGGCGAGGACGCCGCCGGGCCCGTGGGCATCATCGCCTCGGGGGTGGCCTTCCACACGGCCCAATCCGTGCTGGCCCAGATGGGCCTGGGGGTGCCGATTCTCAAGATCGGCACCCCGTACCCCCTGCCTCGCCGCCTCGTATCGCGCTTCGTGGCCCGTTTTGACACCGTGCTGGTGCTGGAGGAACCCGACGCGTGCATCGAGCTCCAGCTTCCCCGGCGCGATGGGGTCGCCGGGCGCCTTGACGGCACCGTGGCGAGCGCCGGCGAACTCACCTCCGAGGTAGTGTATGACGTCGTGGCCCGGGTGCTAGGGTCCACCGGCGCCCATGTGCCCCCGGCCCCGGGGGACAAGGAGCTCGAGGCCGCCATCGAGTCCCTGGCGCTGCCGGCAAGGCCGCCGCGGTTGTGCCCGGGCTGTTCCCACCGATCCGCCTTTTTCGCCCTAAAGCAGACCTTCGGGTCCCGGGCTATCTACCCCGGCGATATCGGGTGCTACACCTTGGGCACAAACCTGCGGGCGGTGGACACCTTCGTCGACATGGGGGCCTCCATCACCATGGCCAGCGGCCTGTACCATGCTGGGCGCCTCGTGGACGACCAACGCCCCATCGTGGCCACCATCGGCGACTCCACTTTTCTGCACTCGGGCGTGCCCGCCCTGGTCGACGCCGTGCACACCGGCGCCCGGTTTATCCTGGTGATCTTGGACAACCACACCACGGCCATGACGGGCTTACAGCCGACAGCGGCCGCCGACTCCCTTGGCGATGGGAGCCCCGCCCCCCGGCGCGTGTCGTTGCCGGACCTGGCCACCGGGTGTGGTGTCGGCTTCGTCGAGGTGGCGGACCCATATGACCTAGCGGACTTCAAGGCTGTTCTGGCCCGGGCACAGGAGTACACGACGACCGCCGACGCCGGGCCGGCGGTGGTGATAGCCGACCGGCCATGCACCCTCATGGACCCGTCGGCCGTGGGAGCGGATCCGGTGCCCGTGGAGGTCACCGCGGAGTGCGACGGCTGCCGCTACTGCACCACCGCCTTCGAGTGCCCGGCTCTGGTGCTGGCCCCCGACGGTAGCCGGGTGGATGTGGCCCGGGAGATCTGCGTCGATTGCGGCCAGTGCATCGACGCGTGCCCCCGGGGCTTCATCGTGCCCGGGGTCGGAGTTGCCCCCGGGGTCGAGGCCTAATGGCGGTGAAACTCCTGGTGGCCGGCCTGGGGGGCCAGGGCGTGATCTTGGCCAGCCGCTTGGTGGCATGGTCGGCCGTGCGAGAGGGCCACTCGGTGATATCGTCGGAAACCCACGGCATGAGTCAGCGGGGCGGCGCCGTCGCCTGCCACGTGGCAATCGACGCCGGCGACGCCCCCCTCATTCAGCGCGGTACGGCTGACCTGTTGCTCGCCCTGGACCCTGGCGAGGCGGTACGAAACTTGACCTTCCTGCAGCCCAAGGGCGCCTGCGTTGTGAACACCGCCGCGGCGCTGCCGCCGGAAGTGCTACCCCACCTCCGGCGCCTCGGGATCGAGGTGCAAACCCTGGACGCCACCGGGTTGGCGCGGGAGGCCGGCATCCCGAGTGCCGCGAATGTGGCTCTTGTCGGGTTCGCCGCGGCCCACGGTCTCTTGCCCCTGGCCGCCCCTACCCTGGAGGCGGCACTGGCAGCCGTCCTGCGCCG
>CAZXNP010000326.1:0-2863 GCA_964642035.1 uncultured Anaerolineales bacterium
CAGAACACACACAACAACCCGAAAACCACTCCGAACGCGACGGCGGCGACCAGCAGCGCCCGCCGGTGAAGGAAGCCCGTTTCAAGGATTGGCTCGGTCGCCAGTTGATGGGCTTTCAAGCCGGCAGCCGTCAGCAGCAAAGCCGCCACGGCGAATCGCAAACACGCGCACGGAATTACCGAGTCGAACGCGGGCAGCCGGTGCAATGGGGTCAGCCAACGGGATCGTCGCGCAGACTCTGCAGCAACGGGCAATTTTGGCTCGATCACGGCGCGACGGGCGTCTGGCTCAACGAACGGCTCGACCAACGGACGAGGTGCGCCAGGTTCACAGCAGGTCGAGACGGCTTGCGCTGGATGCGACGACGCGACACCGAGTTCGCTGGACGCGGCCGCCGGTGTGAACGCTCCCGTATCCGCGAGCCGAGCGAATCGGCTCGCAGTCGCTTGCAGGCGGGGATTCCTTTCGCTCGCTCCTTCTTCGAATACGGAGCGAAGCATCATTGCAGGCGTCTCCGTGACATGACCGGCTGGGCAGGGTGGGATGCCGAAACTTCCGTTCCAGCCCCGGCGGTCGCCGCTCGCAACGCGGCGGCTTGCCGCCTGTGCCAGAATGGGATTCCGGACTCTCCGTTCCAGCCAGTCTGCCGGTTTCGCAGGTCCTTCCCTGGCAGGTCCGCTCGATGAGTCTCCATCGAGCAACGGTTATCAACCTCAACACTCGCCGTCACGGATACGTCAGAAACGCATCCCAACGCACGAGCGATCGGACGCTTCAGAGCATCTTTGATTCTGTGTTCTCTCTCTCCCTCTCTGTCAAGTGTCCACACGACATTTTCTTGGATTTTCTGAAAACAAGTTTCCGTCCCATTCGACGGCAGGCGGAAGCGATTCGCGCTGTCCAGTCTCAGATCGGCTGCCGCCGCGCCCGTGGCAATCCGTCACACCAGCGTGAGGCTAACACGCTCGTTCTTGGACACACGTCGGTTCCCACCGACAGACGCTCGACCCGTTTGGCAACGCCGGTCACGATTTCGTTGTAAGATGGCCCTCCGAGGCCGTCGATTCCAGATGGAATCGGATGTGCCCGGCAAGGGCAAACCTGACATGGCGTCAGGTCTGGTAACAGCGTTGCAACAAGCCTTTGGAGCCTCGATCGACGGCCTGGGAAGGCCATCGTACCATCTTTCAAAACCGGCCCTTCCACGTCCGGCCGAGCGTGCGACTTGTCCGGCAGCTTCTTCCGCAGCGGATCCAGAGTCTGATACAACGGTGCTTGATCCAAGTGAGACAACAGAAACAGAGAGAGAAGGAAACCGAACAGGCACGAAGCACCCAGGCTTTACCGCCCCTGGAGCAGATCGTCGCCCTGCTGGCGGAAATCATCAGGCGACCGCAAAACACGCCGCGACAATGGGCTCGTCGACTGGCACGGCAAGGCGTTCGCATCGCAACCGGTGACATCCAAGCCGTACTGGACGACTATCGAGAGGGCAAAGCCACGGTGAGGGTGGGAACAATGCGAAGTTGTTCTGGCGCGAATGCTTACTCCTGAGGCTCCGGCTTATCGGGCTCGTCCGTATCGTTCTTCTGCTCGCTCACTACCTCCGGCTGTTTGTTGCGCATCGCTGCCTGCTCGTCGATCTGCTTCTGAAGCGATTTGATGCGAGCCTGGGCATCGGAAAGCTGTTTCGCCAACTCTTTCTCGGCTTCTTCGGCTTTCTTCTGTGCAGCCACAGCGGCCTGTCGTGCTTTCTGAGCCTGCTGGAGCTGCTGATCCTTTTGCTTGACTTGCCCGGCAAGCTTCTGATTCTCACTCTTTTGCTGATTGAGCTGCTGCTGGGTGGCCTTGTGGGCATCCGTTTCTTTGATCAGCCGAGCTTGTTTCGAGTCCAACTCAGTGCGCAACTTCTGAGCAAGCGCTGTCTGATCCTCAAGTTTCTTTTTGGTCGCCACGGCTTCTTTGCGGCTGGCGTCCAATTCGGCGCGCGTCTTGTCGAGAGTCGCTTTGAGCTGCGCCCACTCCTGCCGCACCTTAGCCAGTTCGGCTTCGGCCTTGTCGGCATCGTCGGCCCGCTTCAATGCCTCGGTGTAGGACAGGATCATCACCGGCCGCGCGGCGCACGTCGGTGCCCCATGGCAGCAATTTGTGGCACGTACACAGCAGCACCTGCGCGAGCGCCTTGGCTTCCAGCACCCTGCCGCATTGGCATCGGTCACCAGCAGTCCGGTCAACGCACCGGTCAGCAATAGCACGAATGTGTATTTCATCGGAGTATCCCCCTTTCGCTCAGTGGCCCCTCTGTTGTGATAGCTATCGTTCGTCCACCCACACCCGCAGCCGGCAAGGTCAGCCTGCTTTACCTACACTAAGTCACAAGCATCGGCAATTGCAAGGTTCCGGGGCAAGTTTCTTCCGTGAAAACTGGGGACTTTGGAGCAAGAAACGGCAACGAAAACAGGTTAGCCGGCCAAACGGTCTGGCGCGATTAGCACGGAGGAGCCAAAGCGAGCTGAACGATCTGTGGCACGACGTACGTCAACACCGAGTTTTCGCCGCGCCAGTCCCACCCTGGGGGCGCAGGACGCACTTTGTGTTTTTCGGATCGTTGCTGTCTGGGAGGAATTCCTTTGCGCTGTCAGGCAACGGCGTGAAGGATCTTGAGCCGGGAAATACAGGGCTTGGGCGAATTCCCGTCGCCGCTTCGCGGCTCAGGAACAATCTGTACGCGCAGCCGTTCCGGGGGTTGACCTGCCTGCCGGCAGGCAGACACCCCCGGCTACACACCTGCGCCGCTTCGCGGCGTAATGGTCGCGAAGCGACCGAGTCATGTAGCCAGGGGTGAAAACCCCTGGAATCCGTT
>CAZXNP010000327.1:0-2859 GCA_964642035.1 uncultured Anaerolineales bacterium
TACGAGGGCAGCCGTCGCGCTCCGGAGGGGCGGCCTGGGGGCCGGGTGCTTCGAGGGCGCCAGGCGCCCGATCGCCCCGGAGGGCCGGCCGGGCCACAAGTCGCCACCACAAGCGACCAATCTCGCCCACGACCCGGACCAGGCGCGGCAGGTTGAAGAACTGGGAGCGACCATACACCCGGTGGAAGTGATGCACCGGGACCTCGGCAAAGGTGAACCCGGCCGCGGCGAAGCGCTTCACCATCTCGAGGGGCAAGGTGCCATCGGGGGACGTGAGGGTGATGGCGTCGAAACAGCTGCGCCGGATCAGCCGGAAGTCGCAATCGACGTCCCGAATGGGGAACCCGAATAGTAGGCGCATTAGGTGGTGGTAGGCGCGGCCGACAACGATCCGGTGCCACGGGTCGTTGCGGCTTATCTTGTAGCCATTGACGATGTCCACCTCGGGGGCAAGGGCCGCCAGCAGGAGGGTGACCTCCGCCGGGTCGTACTGGGCGTCGCCGTCGGTGTAGAAGACCAGCTCCTTGGTGGCGGCGGCGAAGCCGGTGCGGAGGGCATGACCATAGCCGCGATTGACCCCGTGGTGGTGGATCGCAAGCCAATCGAACCGGGCGGCCATGAAGTCGAGAATCTCGCCGGTATAGTCGTCACTGCCATCGTTGGTGACGATGACCTCGAAGTCGGCGGTGGCCTCGCCCAGAGCCATTGCGGCTCGCAGCACGACGCTGGCGATGGTGCCGCCGTCGTTGTAGGCGGGGAACACGGCCGAGATGCTGGGTGCCTTAGCCATCGGCCCTCCGGGGATCGAGCGCTGGGGGCGGCGCCCGGGCGCTGGGAGCGGGGTGCCGGATTCTAGCACAGGGCCCTGGGGGCTGGGCCGGATGCCGAAGGGGCTTTCCGGCCGGGTCTCCCAGCACCATTGCTCCCACGATCCATGGGCGGAGAGGGACTCGAACCCCCGGCCTCCTCGGTGTAAACGAGGCGCTCTAACCAGCTGAGCTATCCGCCCGCCGCGGCCGCTGGCGGCAACGTCAGCCACCGCCCGGCGGTCCGTCCAGGCCATTGTAGGCATGGCCACCTCGGCCAGGCAATGCCCGGGCGCCTTGTGCGCCGCGGGCCGGGGCTTGTATAATCGCCGCCGGTGCCCCGCTCGCGCAAACTGCCCATGCGGCGGGGCTAGTCGCTCCGTGCCCGTCCCACTGGAGCTCGACCCACAGGAGAAGGAGAGGAGCATGTCCCGTCGCGTCCTCGGGGTGCTGTGTGCCCTGGCTTTCGCCTCGATCTCCGCCCGGCCTGCCGTTGCCGCCGGAGGCTTCATCTACAGTGTCCGCCGCGGCGACACCCTGAGTGCCGTCGGGGTCCGGTGTGGTGTCAGCTGGCAGAAGCTCGCCGTGTACAACCGCATCGCCAACCCTAACCGCATTGCCGTGGGGGACAAGCTCCTCGTGCCCGGGGTGAAGGGCTGCCAGGAGGCCGAGGCGCCTACCTTGCGCGCCGTGGCCGCCGTGGAGCAAGTGGCGGTGCCAGCGGCGCCGGCCCCCAGGCCCGGGGGCGCTGGTTTCGGTTACGGCGTGCAGGCGCACGCCCTTGGTGGCGATGCCCAGCGGGTTGTTGACATGACCAAGGGGATGCGTTTCAACTGGGTGAAACAGCAGGTGGAGTGGCACAGCCACGAGGGCTCGAAGGGCCAGTACGACTTTGGCGGCCTCGAGCCCCTGGTGAACGCCGCCAACGCCGGCGGCGTGAACGTGCTGTTCAGTGTCGTGAAGGCCCCCCATTGGGCACGGCCGGGCAACACCGACTTTTCAGTGGAAGGACCACCAGCCAACCCCCAGGACTTCGCGGACTTCATGGGCGCCATGGCGGGCCACTTCCGTGGCCGGGTCAAGGCCTATGAGGTCTGGAATGAGCAGAACCTGCACTATGAGTGGGGCAACGAGCCCTTGTCGGCGGCGCGGTACGTTCAGCTGCTGCGGGCAACCTACCGGGCCATCAAGGCGAACGATCCGGGTGCGATGGTCATAAGCGGGGCCCTGACCCCCACCGGCGTCAACGACGGCCGCCTGGCCATCGATGACGTGAACTACCTGGCCCAGATGTACGCCAATGGGCTGCGGGGGGTCTGCGATGGCGTGGGCGTCCATCCTTCCGGGTACAACAACCCGGCCACCGTCCGGGCCGGATGGACTGACGGCGCGGAGCCCGGATTCAAGGGCCATCGGTCCTTCTTCTTCCGCAGCACCATGGAGAGCTACCGCAACGTGATGGTGCGGTATGGAGATGCCGGCAAGAAGCTGTGGGTCACTGAGTTCGGGTGGGCGTCCACCGAGAACCTCGGGGCAGGCCCGGCGGCCGGCTACGAGTACGCCGCCCAAAACACCGAGGGCGAACAGGCCCAGCGCCTGGTTGACGCCTTCAACCTCGCCCGGGCATGGGGCTACGTCGGCCCGATGTTCGTGTGGAACCTGAATTTCGCCCCCGTGTCGGGTCCGGGGGACGAGAAGGCGGCCTTCGGCCTCGTGAGGGCCGATTGGAGCCCTCGGCCGGCGTACGAAGCCTTGCGGGACATGCCGAAGTAGGGTCCTTGCGGGCCGGCGCCCCGGCGGAGGCCAGGCCCTGGAGTACGGAATAGCACCCGCACGTGGGCTAGCACGTGGGCTAGCGGAGGCGGGCCCCGGACTAGGTGCGAGTATCCTTGACGGCATGAGTCGCCACGTTGCCAAGGTGTGGGCCCTGGTGCTCGTCGCCATTATTGCCGCCTCGTGCGAGGCCGACGGCGCCGCCACGGGGGCCGGCGGGGTATCCGGGGCTGGCGCGGCGCGCCCCGAGGTTGGCCCAGGGGCGTTGGGCCTGGGGCCG
>CAZXNP010000328.1:0-2840 GCA_964642035.1 uncultured Anaerolineales bacterium
CATCCTCCGGCGTATGCCCCGCTGCCAGCAGCCGCCGTTTCACCTTCTTCCGGGCCTCGTGAACCAGTTGGTAGACCCCCGTCCTGGTGGCTCCCAATTCCCGCGCGATGTCGTCGCTGCTTTGCCCCTCGAAGAACTGGGCGATGAAGGCGAACTGCTGCCTCGCGCTGAGATCCTCACGGAGGGCGGTCTCGATGAGGTCCAGAATCTCCTGTCTCTGGGCGCTGATCTCAGGCGAGGGCGTTCGGGTATCGGGCCACTGCCAGGAAAATGACATACCGGCATCGCTGGCGTCTTGATTCTCCCCGAGTGGGGAGAGCCTCTCTTCCATCCAGTACGGCTTCCTGAGCTCATACCCCGCCGTGCGGACGACGATGGTAGCCGCCCAGGAGGTGAACTTACCCCGGCCGGCATAAGTGGGCAGCTTCTCCCAGACGATCCAGAGCGCCTCCTGGGTGAACCCTCGAGCCAGCTCCTCCAGTTCCTGGTTATCCAGCCCCCTCAAGCGGAGCACATCGTTTCGGCGTCGGTGCAGGTAGTTGATAGCCACCCGGTGCAGATACCGCCCCAGGTCGAGGAAGGCCTGGCTCTGGACCTGACTCCCGCTGTCCCGCAACTGTGCCACCCATTCCTGATCGCTTCGCTCGTCCATGGGGGAACGCCAATGCCGTCGCAGCGCGACGGCATTGGCCTCCGTCACTCCTCACATCCCCCACACCTTGATCGTCCGGCCCTGGTCAATGAGCATCAGAACACCGTCCAGGTCAAATCGGGTCAGCGGTGGCACGCAGTAGTGCATGTCGCTGCGGACTGGTCCAGCGGTGTTGAAGAAACGCATCTCCCTGTCCTCTATCATACTGGCGTACATCGCGAATTCAGGGTGTCGGCGCATCAAAGAACTCCGACCCGGTTTGCATCATACATAGTGAGGGGAAAAAGCTCCAGCATGATTGTATCATGCCTGAGACTCACTGTCAAGGAGGGAATTTCAATGCTTCGCTTGAAGATGATAGGAATTCTGAGTACACTTCTCTGCGTTTTCCTGTTGCTGACTATCAGCGCTGACACGGCTGCCACGACGCCGGCCAGTGAACCGAACGTCCCCAGCAACGCGCTGGCCGCCAGCCCGCTGCTCAGTCGCGTGGCCGATCGCACAACGCGCATGGTCTTCGAGACCTGGGATTGGGACAGCGGCGTGGCCACGTACGGGCTGTTGGCCGCCTGGCAGGCCACGGGCGACCAGCGCTACTTCGACTTCGTGCAGTCCTGGGCCGACGGCTTCATCACCCGCGGGCTGCCGCCCATCACCCATCCCAACCATGCCACACCGGGACTGGCAGTCCTCATGCTATACGAGGCCACCGGCCACGAGAAGTACCTGGCCGCCGCCCAGCAAATGGCGACCTACCTGCTGAACACCGCGCCCCGCAGCGCGGAAGGGGCATTCTACCACTACCAGGACCAGCTCTGGGCCGACACCCTCTTCGTGACCGTGGCCTTCCTGGCCCGCTTCAGCGGCGACACTGGCGACCCCCGCTACGCCGAAGAGGCTGTCAACCAGTTCCTGCTCCACGCGCGGCATCTCCAGGACCCCGAGACTGGCCTCTTCTTCCACGGCTGGGACGAGAGCGACGAGGGGCACATGTCCGCTGCTTTCTGGGAGCGGGGCAACGGCTGGGCCATGGCCGCCGGCGCCGAACTGCTGGACCTCCTGCCGGCCGATCACCCCGCCCGATCCCAGATCCGCGAGATCCTGATCCGCCAGGTCGAAGGGCTGCTCCCCCTGCAGGACCCGTCGGGCCTGTGGCACACCGTGGTGGATCAGTCGGACTTCTACCTGGAGACCTCGGGCGCGGCGGCCATTGGCTACGCCCTGTTTCGAGGGCTGGACCAGGGCTGGCTCGATGCGACCCAGGTCAACACGGCGGCCCAACGGACCTGGCGAGGGGTGGAGGGAAAGGTCAGTTGGGACGGGACAGTGCTGGATGTCTCGGCTGGAACCGGGGTGACGCCCACGCTGGCGGACTACAACGGCATCGCCCATGACGCCATTCAGCCCTGGGGGCAGGGTCTGGCCCTGCTCCTGCTCAGCCAACGGCCCTACGGCTTCCACCTTGTAGCCATGCCGTCGGCTCCCCTGGTGACCCCCGGTGGGGCTGCCCAGGTGACCGTGGCGGCGGCTAATGCCTATGGTGTGCTGCCCACCCTTGAGCTGTCGTTGACCGGCGGACCGGCCTCCGTCACCTGGTCCTTCACACCCCACGCCGTAACGGAGAAGCCCGGCGCCCAACTGACGTTGACCACCACGGCGAGCATGGTCCTGGGCAGCTATCCAATGACCATCACCGCCCAGGCTGCGGAACTGACGCGCACGACGGGGCTGACATTGGAGGTCACCTCCCAGATCTACAAGATCTTCCTGCCCCTCGTCTCCAAACAGTACGCTGGACAGCCCTATGTCACCCGCCTGACCGACGATCCCGCTCAGGACTGGCAGCCCACCATGAGTTCGGATGGGCGCCTGGCTTTCATCTCCGATCGTTCCGGTGAGGCCCGCGTCTACCTCCAGGCACCTGGGGATGCACCCCAGCGGCTGCAGGTGTGGGACTCCGTCGAGGAGGATCGGCCCCTCTTCTCGGCCGACGGCCGGCTGGCTTTCAGCGCCCGCAGCTCTTACAGCCAGTGGGACGCCGTCATCTACGGCGGTCAACCGGAGACCTGGTTCCCTCTGCGCCGGCTAACCAGCAACGAACTGCACCCCGCCATCTCCCCCGACGGACGCTTCATGACCTACGTCTCCGACCAGTCCGGGAACTGGGAAATCTACGTCATCGAGCTGC
>CAZXNP010000329.1:0-2834 GCA_964642035.1 uncultured Anaerolineales bacterium
CAACCCATGAATCGACGAGAGCCGTCTTTGGTGTCGATGTGGCGTCAGGTGCCCCGGCCCGCCCATAGTCATTCGGCCGGGCCCCCGGAGGGCCGGCCGAAGAGTCCCATTCGAAAAGGGGTCCCCGGGTTTCCCGACGGTCCCTCGCCCGCGCCAGCACGTCTGGGCGTGGCGGGGTCAACATGAGGGGCTCCGCCGATCTGGGCCCAGTAGACCTGGCCCCCCGCCGGGCCGGCCACAAGATCGGCTCCAATCCCATCGTTCTCCAAGCCGTCGACTCCACGATGGACGAGATCCGGCACCGCGCCGCGGACGGCGCTCCCCACGGCACCGTCGTGATCGCGGACCACCAGCGCCGGGGGCGGGGCCGCCTTGGCCGTCTGTGGGTCGACGAGCCGGGAACCAGCCTACTGATGTCGGTGCTGCTGGAGTGCCGGCGTTCCGGGACGGCGGTGCTCCAGGCGCCCATGGCCGTGGCCCTGGCCACCTTGAAGGCCATCGAGATGGCGTCCGGCCCGGCCCAGGGTGCGGGATTCGGCCTGAAATGGCCCAACGACCTAGTGACGGTGCCCGAAGGAGCCAAGATTGGGGGGCTGCTCGCGGAGGCCGTGTCGCGCCCCGATGGCCACGATGTGGTCGTGGGCCTGGGTCTCAACGTCCACCAGCGGCGCCATCAACTCCCGCCGGGGGCCGCCAGCCTGGCCACCGAGGGGCTCACTGTGGGCCGAGGTGCCCTGGCCGGCGCCATCCTTGACGCCCTCGAAGGCTACTGGGGCCGCCTCGACGGAGGCCAGGACCTCGTGGCACAGTGGCGCGACCGGCTGGTGACCCTCGGCCGCGAGGTCATCGCCGACGCGGCCGGCAAGCCCGTGAGGGGCCGGGCCGTGGACGTGACGCCGTCTGGCGCCCTGGTGCTGGAAACGGCAGACGGCCGGCGCGTCGAAGTGCTCGCCGGCGACGTGACCTTGAGCGGCCCCTGAGGGCGCCGGCGACACCTACGGCCAGGCCTCGCCCCACTTGTGACGACCGGGCGGCCAGGCGATCGTGACCGCGATCCGACCGTTGATGTCAGCCAGGTCTTCCGGTTGATGCGGTGGATCTCCCCGGGACCAGCGGGGCCGAAGGCCGGGGCGGGGCGGTGGTAGGCAGGGGCGTAAACGACACTTGCACGCTTGCGGCCCGGTGGATCGATAACACAGAGGCCTCACATCGTCTACATCGGAGCTTCACATACCCCCGGTACCATGATGACGCAACCGCCGGCAGGGCGGGAGCCGTCGCCGGAAGCGACGCCAGTCGTAGACTTGAAAAAGGGAGAGCATTCATGAAGGCTCAAATCTCTGTCCGCGGTCTCAGACCCCTTGTCCTGGCAGCGGGCCTGCTCATTCTCGTTGGCTCCAGCGTCGCTTTGGCCCAGGGCCGTGCCGGTTTCACGCGCGGCATGAGCGGCATGGGCGGGTTCATGGGCATGAGCTCCGGCATGGGCATGGGTATGGGCATGGACGGCGGACACGGGCCCGGAATGCCCGGCCACGGTGGGGGCCACATGGGGGGCAACCACAGCCCGGAGCACATGGCCGCCATGCACGCCAAGATGCACGGCGACGGCACCATGCCCTCGGAGTGCGAGGACATGATGGCCGATCCCGAGATGATGCAGCACATGATGACGATGATGCACGGCGACGAGCCCATGGATCCGGCTGTATGCGACAGCTGGATGCAGGAGCACGGCGTGTCAGCTGCACATCGCCTTGAATGCCTGGAGCACATGGCGGAAATGGGGGGCCACGAGACTCCGGGGAGGGCGCCGCTGCTGCCCGACCCGATCGGCTTCTGACCACCGTCAGGCTCGCGAGGGCCGGTACCCTCTGGGAGCAGTGCCGCCACTCCCGTTGAGAGGGCGGCGGTACCACCAGACGGCTGTTACCGAGACGCGGAAGAGGGCGAGGGTTTCCTCGCTCCCTTCAGCGTCTCATTCTCCTGTGGCAATCTTGGACGGCCCATGGCCCACCGGATCTTGGTCATCGAAGATGAGCCCCACATCGTCAATGTCCTGCAGGGGTATCTCCAGCAGGCCGGCTTCGAGGTATCGTCGGCCGCCACGGGTCCCGAAGGGTTGGCCCGGGCCCGCCAAGGCCGGCCCGACCTCGTCATTCTCGACCTCATGCTGCCCGAGATGGACGGCCTCGACGTCGCCAGGGCCTTGAGGCAGGCAGCGGATCCTGACCTGGCCCACGTGCCAATCCTCATGCTCACGGCCCGGGTGGAGGAGAGCGACAAGCTGATCGGCCTCGAGCTGGGGGCAGACGACTACGTCACCAAGCCCTTCAGCCCCCGAGAGGTGGTGGCTCGAGTGCGGGCCTTGCTGCGCCGGGCCGAGTATGCTGCTGAGCCGGCCGGTAGCGTGCTTCGCGCCGGCCCCCTGGAGCTAGATCGCGAGCGCCGCCTGGTGCGCCTCGATGGGGACATCGTGGATCTCACGGCCACGGAGTTCCAGATCCTGGCGACACTGATGGCCGTGCCCGGACGGCCCTACAGCCGCATGGAGCTCCTCGAGGCAACCCAGGGTACGGCCTACGAAGGCTACGAGCGCACTGTGGACGTCCACGTCAAGAACCTCCGCAGGAAGCTGGGGGACAGCAGCGCTGCGCCGCGGTTCATCGAAACCGTGCGGGGCCATGGCTACCGCCTGAGGGTTCAGGGCCGGCGGTGAGGACCATTGCCGGGTGGCTGCTGGCGGGGGCGTCCCTTGTTCTTGCCGGCGTGGGGGGCGCCGCCACCACTGCTGTCGGGGGGGGCGCAGCGCGGGGGGCGACTCCGGGAGTAGCTGG
>CAZXNP010000330.1:0-2817 GCA_964642035.1 uncultured Anaerolineales bacterium
CCAATAGCAGCGTCGCGCCGAGGCCCGGGTCTGCGAGGGGGGCTGAGTGGTGCTCGGGGGCGATGGCGGCGGCGTTAATCTGGCCGCGACATGCGGGCTATCGGCGGGGTTTCTGACGGCCGCCGATGGTGCCCCCCGGGCGTCGTGTCCGTGTGACGGGTCAACGGGCGGGGGGGCCCGGCCTTTGCAGGTCTCGGACTGTCCGCGATTTCGACAGGCGCGCCGGCGGAGGTGGCCAGAGGGACGTTTCACGGGGCACTTGAGCCTGCCCGTCGTCTCCCACAACGAGGCCTTGGGGGTCATGAACATCGCCCTGGACCGGGGGCAGGCATTGGACGACGAGCACGTGGCCCTTGCTGCGGCAATCGGCGGCCAGGTGGGGGTGGCCGTCGACGCCAGCCGCCAGCGGCGGCGCCTCCTCGATGAGGTGGCCCGCCGGGAGCGTCTCCGGGGCGAGCTGCTCGAGCGAGTCCTCGGTGCTCAGGAGGAGGAGCGGCGCCGGATTTCCCGTGAGCTCCATGACGAGGCGTCCCAATCGCTGACGTCGCTGATGGTGGGATTGCGCCTTGTCGAACGCGATGCGACGGACCCGGTGGCGGTGACCGAGCGGTCGAAATCCCTCCGGCGCATTGCCGATGGCGTGCTGGACGGCCTTCATCGCTTGGCGATGGATCTCCGACCGGCGACTCTGGAACACCTGGGCCTCGACGCCGCGTTGCGTCAACACGTCGAGGCGTACCGTTGGCGCCTCGGGATCAAGGTCCAGTATGAGAGCGTTGGTCTGGATGGCCAGCGCTTGAGCCGCACCATCGAGACCGAACTCTATCGCATAGTCCAGGAAGCCTTGACGAACGTGGCTCGGCATGCCCGCGCCAACAGCGTCGGCGTCCTGTTGGAGCGGCAGGAGGGGCGCGTCGTGGTCATCGTGGAGGACGACGGCGTCGGCTTCGAGGCCGATGATCCCGGCGGCGACGGGCGCCTCGGCCTTTTTGGCATTGCCGAACGAGCTGAGATGATGGGCGGCAGCCTGTCGGTCGAGAGTGCTCCGGGAGCCGGAACGACCATCTACGTGGAGGTACCCGATGGCGATTCGCGTCCTGATTGCGGATGATCATGGCGTCCTGCGAGCAGGGTTGCGGGCCTTGCTCAATTCGGAAGACGGTTTTGAGGTTGTCGGGGAGGCGGGCGACAGCGACGAGGCCTTGGCCCAGGTAGTTCAGTTGAAACCCGACGTCGCCCTCCTCGACGTGAGCATGCCTGGGTGCGGCGGCATCGAGGTCACCAGGGCCATTCGCCGCGTCCACCCTGACACGCGGGTGCTGATCCTGACGGTGCACGAGGACGAAGGCTTGCTGCGGGAGGCCATGCGCGCCGGGGCCGCAGGCTACATCGTCAAGCGCGCGATGGAGTCGGAGCTGATCGACGCCCTGCGAGCGATCTGGAAGGGCGAGCTCTACGTCCATCCAAGCATGTTGAGGGGGCTCTTGCAGGACGGGGCGGCGTTGGGGGCGGGAGGCCCCCAGAACTCCGTCGAGGAGCTGACCCCCCGGGAGACGGAGGTACTCCGGCATGTGGCCCATGGCTACACGAACCGCCAGACAGCGGAGCGCTTGGGCATCAGCGTTCGCACCGTCGAGAGCCACAGGGCCAACGTCATGGGGAAGCTTGGCCTCAGTAGCCGAGTCGAGCTGGTCAGGTATGCTCGGGAGGCGGGCATCTTCGACTAGCCGAAGCCGCGGCTCGTAGGTCGCGTCGGCCGTCGGCCGCTACGTAGTTGTCCTGACAGGCGGCCGGAGTTTGCCCCAGTCCCATTCCGGGTCTTCCCGAGCTTCACCGCCGGCCGACAACCCGTATTTCGTGCGCTGACAGCGGCCGGTGAAGCGCGGTACACTCTGCGGCATCCATCGATCTCGACCGTCCTGTCCCATGGCGGCCGAGGCCGAAAGGGTGGTTCGTTGCCGAGGAGGCCTCCATGAGGGAAGCGAACATCGCTGCCGCCCAGTCGCTGGTACGGGAGTCGCATCGGTCGGCGGCTAGGCCCGGCGCCGGCATCGGTCCGCGTCCTCTGTCGCCGGAGCGAGGTGTCGCTGATGACATGCTCGATGACCTTCGCAGAGCTCTGGAGAAGCGCGAGGCGGGCGAGGTCGTCCGGTTTGGCATGGCCGTTGACCTCAAGAAGTGCACGGCGTGCAACGCGTGCACCGTGGCCTGCAAGGCCGAGAATATGACTCCGCCAGAGGTCTCGTACAACGTGGTTTTCGACCGTGAAGTGGGTTCCTACCCCAATGTGCGTCGCGTGTTCATGTTCAAGCCGTGTTTCCACTGCGAGAACCCGCCCTGTACTCCGGTGTGCCCTGTGGCAGCCACGTGGAAGAGGGAAGAAGACGGCATCGTGGTCATCGACTACGATCGCTGCATTGGGTGCCGCTACTGCATGACGGCGTGCCCATATGGGTCACGATTCATCGACTTGGGCAAGCACTTTACAGATCCGCCGCAGCCCTACGAGACGGCCGCTGCGCCCGAGTACGATGAGGGCCGCGTTCGCGAAGCCGGTGGTTCCCCCCAAGGCAATGCCCGCAAGTGTCATTTCTGCTTGCATCGCATCGAACGCGGGATGTTGCCGGCGTGCGCTGAGACCTGCATCGGTCGGGCGATTCACTTCGGTGATCTCGACGACCCTGACAGCACCGTCGCTCGTCTTGTAGCACAGCGGGAACACATTCGCCTGAAGGAAGAGCTGGGCACCGAGCCGAATGTCTACTACCTGCTGTGACCTGGCGATTCGCGCTTCGTAGATTGACTCTTTAGGAGGGC
>CAZXNP010000331.1:0-2808 GCA_964642035.1 uncultured Anaerolineales bacterium
AACGACGTCGGGGAGTACGGCGGGGTCAGCTGGACCCCCGGCGCCGCCGCTCCCAGGGGTTGTAACCCTGCCGGCGCCTGTGCAGCAATATCAGACGTGGAACAACTGCGGACCAGCCACCGTCGGCATGGCCCTTGGGGTAGTGGGACACTCCGTAGATCAGGCGGAGGCGGCCAGGAGCCTCAAGCCGGACCCAGACGACAAGAACGTCTCCCCCGAAGAACTGGCCGCCTTCGTTCGTGGCATGGGTCTTGGCGCGACGGTTCGGGTCGGCGGTACGGTGGACGAAGTGCGCGGCCTGCTGGCGGCGGGCATCCCAGTCGTGGCCGAGACCTGGTTCATCCCCGAGCCGGGGGACGAAATGGGGCACTACGTCTTGCTGAGGGGCTACTCCGATGCTGACGCGGACTTCCTGACACACGACGCGTACATGGGCCCGAACCGCCACGTGGACTACTCGGAGTTCGACGCCCTATGGCGAGTGTTCAACAGGACCTACGTGGCGGTGTTCCCGGCGGGAGCCGAGGTCCGAGTGGAGGCCACCATCGGCCCGCTGGATGATGGGGCGGCAATGTTCCGGCGCGCCGTCAAGACTGCACTTGGAGAGATCGAAGCCGCTCCGGACGCCTTTGGGTGGTTCAATCTCGGATCGAGCCTGACGGCCCTTGGGGAGGCGGAGGCAGCCGCCGACGCCTTCGATCGGGCCCGGGCCGCGGGCCTGCCGTGGCGGATGCTGTGGTATCAGTTCGGCCCCTTCGAGGCGTACGCCGCGGTGGGTCGGTGGGACGACGTCGAGTCCCTGGCAGAGGCGAACCTGCGCAATGTCAGCAACTTGGAGGAGTCGCTGTACTGGCTCGGCCGCAGTCGCCAAGCCCGGGGCGACGTCGCTGGCGCCGAAAAGGCCTATCGCCAGGCCCTTGGGTCCAATCCTCTGTATCAGGCGGCGGCTCACGCCCTGGTGGATCTGGCCTCCAACTGAAGGCGCCGGAAGGAGGGCTGGATGGGCCTCCGTCAGCATGCCGTCAGAGGCGCGTCAGCCCCTCGTCCGGCACTCGCGGATGACCTCGGTTACACTAGGTGAGTACGAGCAAAGACAAGAATGCACGGGCTCGTTCGGCGCGACAGCTGGGGAGCGGAGCCGCCAAACAGGGTCCTGTGCGCTCTGGTGATACTCCTTCGGAAGAGGCGCCCCTTTGGTGGGCGCCTCTTTCGCGTTGCGGTGCCCCGCGCCTCGAGGTGGCCGCAAGTTGTGACCGCCGGCGGCGGCTGCTATCGTCGCGGTCAATCGGCCCCGACACCGTCGCCCCGTCAGGAGCCCGCTATGGCAAAGCGCTGCGCCAATGTGTATGTCGTTCCCTTGTGCATCCTGCTTGCGGCCGGCTGTACCCGGGACAATCCCCCCACCGTGACACCGGTCCCGGCGGGGGCCGCCACCGGCCGTGATATCGAGATCCCAATAAACCCGCCACCTGGTGGCGAGGCAGTGCCCGGGGGGGCAGTGCAGGTGTTGCCCCTCGTTATTGGCAGTACCGCCACCTACCGAGACTCGGGCGGGCGATTCAGCGTCGATATTCCAGTGGGCTGGCCGGCCATGCCCCAGGAGACCACAGCCGCGGATGTGAAGCTGGGGGTGCTGTTTCCGGCTCCCGAGGGCAATGGGCTTCTCACCATCACCCAGTTCGACAATGGCCAGCGTCCCACGGTTCTGGGGTCCACGGCCAACCAGGTGCTGGAGCTGTCGGGGGTCACGGCCTTGCCCGGCTTCCAGGAGCTCTCGCGGTCCAACGTGATCGAGCGGGAGGGTGACGCGATGCGGATAGAGGTGGCGTACAACCGCAGCGATGGCGTGGCTATGCACAGCCTCGTGCTGTTCCAGATCGACAACACCACCTTCTCGATGGTGAACTTCGGCGTTGAGACGGGCAGCTGGGCGGCCAATGAGGGTACAGCGTACGACATCCTGGCCAGCTATCGCGTGCCTGCCCTTCCCGTTGCCCCATGAGGGTCGCGGCGCCGAGCTGAGTGACGTCCCGGTCCGGCCACCCGCGGCCGGCCCCCGGGTTTCCCATCGCGGGGGTGGCGCCTCCGGCTGGCCCGGCCCCGGCCTGGATGTGCGGCGAGTGGCGGTATTCTGGGCGCCCCTGGCCCTGATGTGGGTGCTCATGTCGGTGGAGGGGCCGCTGATCGCCGCCGTCATCGCGCGCATGCCCCATCCGGCGGAGAACCTGGCCGCCTTTCAGTTGACCTTTGCCCTGGCCTTGCTCGTTGAGAGCCCGGTGATCATGCTCCTCACCGCTGGCACGGCCTTGGCCACCGGTCCGCGCCGCTACCGGAAGCTACTGGAGTTCACGGCCATCATGGCCGTGGCCCTCACCCTCGTGCATTTGGCCATCGGCTTCACCGGGGCCTATGCCTGGCTCGTTGGAGGGGCTGTGGGTGCTCCGGCCGATCTGGTGGAGCCCGGGCGCAGGGCGTTTCTTTGGATGGCCGCTTGGTCCGGGGCCATAGCCGTGCGGCGGCTGTGGCAGGGTGTTCTGATTCGCCACGACCAGACCATGCGGGTGGGGGCCACCACTGCGGTGCGGCTGGTGGCCACGGGCACCGTGTGCGCCGTGGGCCTACGCCTCGGAAGGTTGGCTGGGGCGTCTGTGGGGGGCCTGGCGCTATCCATCGGGGTGACCACCGCCGCGGCGGCCGCTTACTACCTGGCCCGGCCGACAATCCGCGAGCACCTGGCCCGCGGCGGCGGCGGTGCCGATCCGGAGTTGTCCTGGGGCACTCTGTTGAGCTTTTACTATCCCCTGGCCT
>CAZXNP010000332.1:0-2782 GCA_964642035.1 uncultured Anaerolineales bacterium
CGCCCTCGGCGGCGCGGCGCACGCGCGCGAGCACATCTGTGGTGGTGTGACCTCCGCGAATGGCGGGGAACCCGGGGCGTGGCCCGCGGCCGCCCCCCCCCCGGGGGGGGGAGGGGTCGCTGTCCGCAATTGTACCCCGACTCAAGGATCGGTCAAGGCGCCGCCCGGCTAGATCCGCACGCCCCCTGGCGGCTCCCAGGTCCCGGGCCGGCCAGCCGGAACCGTGAGTAGCCGCACGCCGTCGCGAGTGACAGCCACCGTGTGCTCGTACTGGGCCGACAAGCTCCCATCAACGGTCACCGCGGTCCAGCCGTCCGCCAACACCTCGGCCCGCCAGTCGCCGGCATTGACCATCGGCTCCACGGTGAAGGTCATTCCGGGCCGGAGCTTGGGGCCGGTACCGGCCCGGCCGAAATGGCGAACCTGGGGAGCCTCATGGAAGGCGCGGCCTATTCCGTGGCCCACGAAGTTTCGCACAACGGAGTAGCCCCTGGCCTCCACGTACTGTTGGATGGCGTGGCCCACGTCGCCGAGGCGCCCCCCCGGCGCCACGGCCTCGATCCCCACCCGACAAGCCTCCAAGGTGGCGCGCATCAGGGCGGTGGCCGGGGGGCGCACCGGGCCCACTGGCACCGTGGCCGCGGTGTCGCCGTGGAACCCCTCGAGGATCACGGTGACGTCGATGCACACGATGTCCCCGGCACTTAGGCGCCAGGAGCCGGGGATGCCGTGGCAGATCACGTTGTTGACGGATATGCAGGTGCTGCGGGGAAAGCCCTGGTAGTTCAAGGGCGCTGGGATCGCTCCGTGGTCCCGGATGAAAGCCTCCACGTGCCGGTCGATGTCATCGGTGACGGCGCCAGGGGCAACCAAGGACAAGGAATAGGCCAAGGTGTCGGCCGCCAGGGCCCCGGCTCGGCCCATGGCCTGGAGCTCCTCGCTTGATTTCAGGGGTATCGCCTTCAGGGCGTCAGGCAGCGCCACAAGGGGCCTCCTCGGGGGCAGATTCCTCCGGCGCTTCGCCCCGGGGCGCCGCGCCGGACAAGAGGATAGCGCCTCGGGCCATTCTGACTAGCCGCCGGGGGGGCTTTGCACTGCCGGAGGAAGGGGGCAGAATCCCTGATGTGACCCCGTGCCCCACGGAGGATCAGCTCCTGGCAGCGGCCGACGCCCTCCGGAGGGACCTGGCCGACCTCAGAACGTCCCTGGGGGCCCCCGTCGCCCACGTCTACAGCCCCCTCGAGTACGCCTGGCCCGTGTTCCAGTCCTACGTGCGGCGATTCGCCGACGGAGGGCGCCCCCGGGCGGTGCTGGTGGGCATGAACCCCGGGCCGTGGGGCATGGTGCAGACCGGGGTGCCCTTTGGCGACCCCGTGGTGGTCAGCCAGTGGATGGGGCTGACGGGCGCGGTGACCGAACCGCCGGCGACGGAGCTGCACCCGAAACGCCCCGTCCTCGGCTTGGCCTCGCCCCGGCGGGAAGTATCCGGCTCTCGCCTATTCACCCTGGCCCAGGACGCCTACGGCGGCCTCGACGCTTTCTTCCGGCGCTTCTGGCTCACGAACTACTGCCCCCTGGCCTTCTTCGACGCCGATGGCCGCAACGTCACGCCTCCCCGCCTCGCCCGCGGCGACCGGGCCCGGTTGAACGAGGTTTGCGACCGGCACCTCGCGGCCGTGGTCCGGGCCCTGGCCCCCGACGCGGTGGTGGGCATCGGCGCCTACGCCGAGGAACGCGCCCGGGGCGCCATCTCCCGCCCCGGCAACTCCGGCCCCGGGGCGCCCCGGGTCGGGCGCATTCTTCACCCTTCGCCGGCAAGTCCGATGGCCAACCGGGGCTGGGGCCCCCAAGCCCTGCGCCAGCTGGCGAGTCTTGGCCTCGCGCCCTAGGGGGCCGGCCGAAGAGCCCCTTCGGCCGAACTGCTAGCGCCCAGTGAGCCCCATGAGACTGCTGGTCCTCTCCCCCCACTACGACGACGCCGCCTACTCCCTCGGAGGCCTCCTGCACCGGCACGCAGAGGCCGGGCATCGGGTCGTGGTGCTTACCGTGTGCGGGGCCGGGCCCCAAGCCGGACATGAGGTGCCGCCCCTTGCCAGGGAGCTTCACGCTAGATGGGCCGCCAGCGCCAAGAGAGACCAGTGGATGGCCACCGCGGCGGCCGAGCGCGAGGCCGAGGACGCCGCGGCCCTGGCCATCCTGGGGGTCGAGGGCCAGTCTCTGGATGTGGCCGACTGCATCTATCGCCGGGACCCGGCCACCGGGGAGTGGCTGTGCCCCACGGAGGCATCCCTGTTCGCGGGGCAGGGAATCCGGGAACCAGACCTGGCGCGGCGAATTGCCGCCGCGGTGACCGCCCTTGCTGGGCCCCCGGGAGCCGAGGTCCTGGCTCCCCTGGGCATCGGCAACCACGTGGACCATCGCTTGGTGCGACTGGCCGCCGAGATGGCCTCCGGGCCGGCGTTGACCTTCTACGAGGACTTTCCCTACGCCGCGGCAGAGGGGACCATGTCCCCAGGGTTCGCCACCACGGGCCTCGTGCCCCGGGGGTGGCCCCTGGAGCCAGACGACCTCGACGCCTGGACGGTCGCTGCCCAGGCATACGCCTTCCAGGTGTCGACCATCTGGCCGAGCTCTGACGGCCTTGCAGCCGCGGTGGGTCTGCTCGCTGTGCTGGTGGTTCGTTGGGGGGGTGGTGCTCGGGTCGATTGTGGGCTCGTGATGCGGTGGCGGTGGCGCGCGGGCCGGCGCGGTAACCACACCACATACGTCCCCGGCGTCGACA
>CAZXNP010000333.1:0-2755 GCA_964642035.1 uncultured Anaerolineales bacterium
GGGACGCGTCAGGTGGTGTACGATCCCGGAGGGACATCCTTGACAGCTGAGGGCACATCGATTCGGGAGAGATTCGTGCTACGCCACCTCGATGCCGGCCCCGGCGGCCTGCGACTGGAGGTCGACGCTCCATGCGGGGCCGTCGTTGTGTCGTCGCCCCTCCTCGGCCGATTCAATGCCGACAACATTCTGGCAGCCATGGCAGCGGCCCACGTCATGGGCTGCCCCGCCGACGCCTGGCGAGAGGGGGTGGCCGCCGTGGTCGGCGTCCCGGGCCGCATGGAGCGCCTCGAGGAGGGCCAGCCCTTCGCGGCCGTCGTCGACTTCGCCCACACCCCCAACGGCCTGCGGCGAGCGCTGGTGGCGGCCAGGGGCCTAGCCGGCACCGGCGGCAAGGTGACGGCCGTCGTCGGATGTGCCGGCCTCCGGGATTCGGGCAAGCGCGGCCCAATGGGCGCCGTGGCCGTCCTTGGCGCGGACTTTGTTGTGATGACTGCCGAAGACCCTCGCACCGAAGACCTAGACCACATATTGGCCGCCATGGCCGCTGGGGCCGCGGCCGCCGGAGGCCGCGAAGGCACCGACTTCATCCGGGTGCCGGACAGGCTGTCCGCCCTCGCGGAGGCGTGCCGCCGCGCTCAACCGGGGGACGTGGTGATAACCTGTGGCAAGGGCCACGAAACGAGCATGTGCTTCGGCGACGTCGAAGAGCCGTGGGACGAGAAGGAGGCCCTTAGGGCAGCCCTCCGGGACCTGGGGTACAAGGGGCGCTAGGAGTCCGGCCGGAAAACCCCCGCGTCTCCGTGGACCGACGGCGGCTACTCCACGATCTGGGGCCTGACGGCCCGCTCCGTCTTCTCCGGCACCAGGGTGGTGAAAACCACCAGTCGGTGGCTGTAGGTGGCCTTGCCGTTACTCCACGCCCCATCGCAGGTGATCAAGTTGAGGTCGGCCGTCAGGGATCCCCCGAAGATGGACTCGATGACCGGACCCTCGGTGTCGTACGGGTAGGTCTCCTGCGTCTGGACCACGAAGGTGTACCGATCGCCGTTTTCGTAGGTCACGATCACCTCGTCCCCCGGGCCGAGTTTGTCCAAGTCCCAGAAGACCGCGGGGCCCCCCGTGTTGGAGTCGAGGTGGCCCGCGATGACCGCATTGCCTGACTCGCCCGGGTAGAAGCCATCCTCGTACCAGCCGGCATCCATCCACTTCTTCGGCACGCCCATGGCGCGGTCAGGCGTCAGACCAACCTGCTCTATGGGCGCCGCAACCCCGATGGACGGCATTTCCAAGAGCACCGGTGCGCCGGCCGCCACGAAGGGGTCCGGGGTGGGAAGCGGGGCCTGGGTGGGGATTGGCGTGGCCGTGGCGGGGGGCACTGGCGTGGCGGTGGGAAGGGCGGCTGCCGTCGGAGGCACCGGCGGGGTCCACGACGGCGAGGCGTGGATAGGGCCCAGGGGCGCCAGGTACGGGGGCACTTCGGGAGCAGCCCCCAGACGCGGCGGCCAGCCTGCCGTTGGAGTCGGGTAGCCCCCCGGAAGGGCCAACGGCAGGCGTCCTGATGCCAATGCGCCCCCCCACGGATGGTCCGCTGTCGCTCCACCGGCGCCGCCTGGCCATGCGCCCAGGCCACCAACAGTGGCGGCGGCCGCCTCATCTCCCTCCAGCTGTTGGGGGCTCACCTCCGGCCCAAGCTCGGGTGCCGCCCGTGCCTCCTGGGGAGACACTTCAGCGCCGCCGTGTCGGGGCGCCAAGGCCATGACGGAGCCATACTCCTCCACGCAGCCCGATAGGGCCGCAGCCACGAAGGCCGCCGCCAGCCCCCTCGTCAGTTGAAGAGTCCACCCTCGCTGCATAGTGCTGGGCCCGATGTGGCGCCGGAATACAGCACCGCCCCCCAGGGCGGCGGTTAGCTGGCCCTTAAGTTAGCAGAACACCGGGGCGAGTCAAAGCCACTGGAGGATGATACAATCCCTCGGCGTGGCCCATCCCACAGCGCCCCCTGGCACGGCTTCCCTCGTCGAATCCCAGTTGGCCAGACTGACGGAGCCCCTCCGGGTCCAGCCAAGGGTGACGGCGGTGGTGCTCCTTGGCAGCGCCGCCCGGGGCGAACTCTCCGCGGCCACGGTCGATGGGAAGCTGGAGTTGTTCAGCGACCTGGAGTTTCTGGCCGTGACGGACGGCCGGCTGTCGGCATCAGAGCGTCGGGCCCTCAGCGAGAGGGTGGCCGCGACAGCCCGAGGTTTCCGGTATCGCAGCCCCCTCTTCCACACCGAAATCTTGTTCCGCGAGCGGAAGCGCCTGGCGACCATGCCGCCCCTGGTGTTCACCTTCGAGGCGCGTGACGCTGGCCTTACCCTTTGGGGGCCCGAACTACTGGAGGCAATTCGGCCAGTTGGGCCCGACAGCCTGGATCGCCGGAACACCCACGAGATCCTGATGAAGCGCCTCTGGGCCCTCGCGGAAGCCGTGCCGGCATCCTGGGTGGCAGGCCGGAAGATGGGGGACATCGAGGGCCGCACCCTTGGGGTATCCGCCGCCCGAAACGCCCTCGATGTACCGACGGTGCTGTTGCCGGAGGCCGGCGTGCTCCTGGCGGGTTATAGCCGCCGGGTCAGCCACTGGGCCGCTCACCAGGAGCTGCCCTTCCGGCACCGGATTGACGCTGCGGCCGGAGGCAACAGCGCCAGCTACCTGGAGGCGTGCCCGGGCGCCCGGGGGGCGGCCCCGCCGGCGGCGGGCGCCCGGCTCGCGC
>CAZXNP010000334.1:0-2746 GCA_964642035.1 uncultured Anaerolineales bacterium
GCGTTGTGGCCGCCCGGGGGGAAATCCGCGCCCACGTCGCCTGCCTCGTCCACCACAAACCCCCGCCACGGCTCGGCCTGGGCACCCGTGGACGGCGCACCGCCGAGGACACCGAAGGCCAGCATCGATGCCCCGGCCAAGACAGCTGGGCCAACAAGGTGCAAACGCCGTGTCATGGTGTGATCCCCTTTCCCCGAAGCCTGCCGATGCGATCGGCTACGGCCAGGGCCGCCATACCGGCGCCCAATGGGACTTCGCCCCTTCCGTCACCAAGCGGGGGTTTTCCCCGTCGGCGTCCATTCGCCACAGCTCCCAGTCGTCGTCGCCATCCCGGTCGGCCACCCAGGCAATCGTGTCCCCGTCCGGGGACCAACTCGGGGCGTCGTCTTCGGCCGGGTCGGTGGTCAACCTCGTCAGGTTACTCCCGTCTCGATCCACGACGTAGATCTCCCCGTTTCCGTCACGCGTGGAATGGAAGGCCAGCCTGGCCGAGTCCGGTGACCAAGAGGGCCCATCATCCACGGCCAGGCTGCCGCTCACGTTCACCAAGGCGCCGCTGTCCACCTGGACGACAAAGACGTCCTGGCCCGCCGGGGCGGCGCGGTTAGACACGAATGCGATGGCCGTGCCGTCCGGCGACCACTCTGGACGGGTGTCGTCCCCAGGGCCCCTCGTCAGGGCCACCCGGCCGGAGCCGTCCGGCGCCACGAGGCCCAGGTCGACACTGTCCTCGGGGTCCTCGACGAATGCGATGAGCCGGCCATCCGGCGACCAGGCCGGCAGGCCCTCGTTCACCTCTGGGGTGTCAGTCACCTGGCTGGCCTCGCCAGTTGCGGCGTCCACCACGAAGAGGTCCCACGCGTTGTCCACCCCGGATGTTATCACGATCCGGCTCCCGTCCGGGGACCAGTCCGGCCAGCGGTCCACCCGCTCATGGCCGCTAAGGGCCTGGGGCTTGACGCCTTCCAGGGCCACGACAAACAGGTCCGTCACCGCCCGCTCCTCGGCCACGAAGGCCAGGCGCTTCCCGTCCGGCGACCACTGGGGGTCGCCGTCCCGGCGCTTCCAGTCGGTGAGGTCCCTGCGCCCCGAGCCGTCGGGCGCCACCACGCTAATCCGCCACGGACTCTCGTGGGTGGACATGAAGGCCAACAGTTCTCCCTGGGGCTCGCCTTGGCGGCACCCGGCCGCAACCACCGCACCAGCCGCCGCAAGCGCTGCCAGGGCAACCCTCCCCCGAAGCCCGCTGCGCATCCCCGCGTCCCCTGCAAGTGCGGGCCGCCGCTGGCCTCGAGGCATGGACAGCGGGCGGCCGGCCACGGCCACCGTCGCCTCCGGTGCGTCCCGCAACCCGGGCTCCGTAGCGTTCACCGCGTACCCTCCTCCCAAGAGATGACCACAGGCTCACCCGGGAGTGCCTCGGCGCTCTGCGCCGTGGCGTCGGGCCACGTGACGCGCACCCGAGCCGGTCCCCGATCGGGCCCCAGGCCGAAGGTCAAGGCGGCACCGTGCTGAGAGAGGTAGCTTCCGCCCGCGCGTACCTCACGAACCGTCACCAAACCGTCGGATCTGATGACCTCGACACGGGCACCCACCCCGGTGGGGTTCGATTCGGGGCCCCGGAGGGCGACCAGCAAGCCGGACCGGCCGTCCACGCCCATATTATGAAATAGCATCGCCGGTCCGTCGTTAATTCCGACGGCCAAGTCGCTCCAGCCATCGCCGTCGTAGTCGCCCACCGCCAGGCCCCGGGCGTCGTATGGCACCCACAGGCCGCTCTCCCCCGGGGGCACGGCAGTGAAACCTCCCGCCCCGTCACCGGCCAACAGGGCCCCGACCCCGCCATCCATTGGCCCGGTGTGAACCGCCTCGGCGGCGCTGAAGTTGCCCACCAAGACAACGTCGTCGTGACCGTCGCCGTTGGCGTCCACCACGGCCACTCCGAAGGCCGGGAACATCTGGGCCTCGACGGGCAGCGCCCCGGCCGTGAAGTGCCCCGCTCCGTCGTTATAGAACACCGTGTGGGCCAGGGTGGTGGCCTCGAAGCGCTCCGCCCTGGCGAGGCCGTCGGCGCCGAGGATCTTGTCCAAGGGGGTGCGGGCGAACTCCTCGTATGTCTTGAATCGGCTCCATACCCCCGGCACTCCGAGGGAGAACTCCAGGCGGTTGCGCAAGGGGTACAAGTCGCCGCCCCGATACTCGGTCTCCACCACCTCCACGTCGCCATCGCCGTCCACATCGCCGCCGTAGAGCACCAGGGGCCTGGCCGTCGAGGCCCGGTAGCGGGTGTTGGTACCGAGGTTGCCCGCCACCAGATCCATGTCGCCGTCGTGGTCGACATCGCCGGCATCGATGCCGGTCCACCAGCCAGTCATGTCCGTCAGCCCCGCCTCGGCCGTGGCGTCCGTGAGGCGCCCGCCGTCGTTCACCAACAGCCTGACTGGTCCCCACTCGGTGGTCAAGGCCAGGTCCGGATCGCCGTCGCCGTCGAGATCGCTCCACAGGGCGCCCGTCACCAGGCCCAATGCCGCGAGGGCCGGGGCGTCGACGGGCACCAGGGCTCCGTTGTCGTTCCGATACAGGCGGCTGTCAGCGGGCAGCGGGTACTCCTTGGGGCGCACCCGACCCGCCACGAAAAGGTCGAGGTCGCCATCGCCGTCGTAGTCGGCGGCGGCCATTGCGCCGGAGCTGGCCTGGGCATCGACCACCCCCGCTGCTTCCGTGAGGCCGGCGCCGGTCACGCCCC
>CAZXNP010000335.1:0-2741 GCA_964642035.1 uncultured Anaerolineales bacterium
GTCGGGTCACGCGCGAGGCGGCCCCCCGCGCGGCCTCCCCGGGGCACTACCCCGGAGTCGCCGGAGATGCCCACCAGGCGCCGGGCCCCCGGCCCCGCCTCATCGCCATACAGCACGATGATTTGGCCCGCCCCCCGGCGGCCACTCACCGTGGCCGAGGGAGCACCGATGACGAGGTCGTCTGCGCCATCGCCGTCGAAGTCGCCGGCGGCCAGGCTGGAGCCAAAGGCGCCGTTGCGTTCGGCTTGGCCGGGCAGCCCCCGGGAGCCCGCCGTCACCTCCGTCACCTCGCTGGCCACTATTGCCCCAGTTTCCTCGTCCAGGGCGCTCAGGGCAATTAGCACCGACCCCGCGTCCCTGATGTCAGCGACATCGGCCCCCGGAACACCGATGGCAATGTCGTCGAAGCCATCCCCGTTGAAATCCCCCGCGGCCAGGGCGCTGCCCAGCATCTCGTTCGTGGCCGGCAGACCGGGCACGCCGTCCACACTGCGATCGATGACGAAGCTGCCGTCGGAGACGGGACCACTCCCGGCCCGGCCGGGCAGAAGGGTCACCTGCCCGGCGGCCCCCTGGCCAGAGCGGCCCATGCCTGGACTGCCAATGGCCATATCGTCCACGCCATCGCCGTTGAAGTCGCCAACGGCCAAGGCGGCGCCATCCAGGGCTGATGCCTCCCCGATGTCCCGAACAGGCCGCGATAGCTGGCCGACGCCCCCGGCCGCCCCATCCAATAGCCATACCGTTCCGGAGTCTTGCCCGGAGAAGTCGCGCCGGGGCACCCCCACCGCCAGGTCGTCGAAGTCGTCGGCGTTGAAGTCACCCACGGCGAGGACCGCCCCCCACTGGCCGGCGGCCTCGTCGCCGGCGTCGGAGAAGACCTGATTGGGAAACTGGTCGCCGCCGAAGGTCACCCCCAGCCAGCCCGCGTCCCGGCCGCCCGTGGTGTCCGCCGGCGCGCCCAGGGCCAGATCGGCCCGGCCGTCATTGTTGAAGTCCCCGACGGCCAGGGCGGCCGGGAAGTCGGAACCCGGCTCATTGGCCCTGCTGAACTCCGGTCCGCCGTAGGTGCGGTAGGTGGCGTCGGGGGCCGATAGCGCGCCGTGGCGCCGCGCGGCACCGCCCACGCGGACCCCCATGCCCACCGTGTCGTAAAGCGCCCCCTCGCCGCCCGGGGCCACCGCCGCCACGGCCAACCCTGCCCGCCGCGCCGCCGCCACGGGTCCACCGCTCATGTTTCGGGCCGGGGCCGCTATGCCGTCGGCACCGGCGTTGGTGGCCGCGGCAACGGCCCGGACGTCCAGCAGCATGACGTGCAGCCAGGTCATCATCTGGGGCGCCGCCGCCTCCACCGCCGCCACCGTCGCGGCGTCAGCGGCGCTGACCGCCACCCGGTCCTCCGCCCCAGCGGCCACGATGGCATCCACCACCGCCGCCGGATCGGCGTCCCGCATATCGAGGACGTAGGCCGCCCCGGGGACGGCCAGGGCCTCGGCCAGGGTGGGCACGCCCTCGGCCGCGAAGGACGGATGGAACCACGACCCGGCATCGCAGGCGGCCACCGTGGCGGCGGTGGCGGAGCGGACCGGTCCGGTGCAGTCCGTCGTCCGGTCCAGCATCTCGTCGGCCAGGAGCACCAGCACCCCGTCGGCGGTGGTGCGGAGGTCCACCCATGACGTGGCCACCCCGGCGTCCCGGGACGCCCGGATCGACGCCAAGGTGTTCTCCGGGGCTGCCGCGGCGTAACCCCGGGCGGAGTGGATCTCCAGATCCGTGGCCGCTATCCCCGCCCCCCGACTCAAAGCAAACGCCAAGCCTGTGGCCAGTACCGCCCCCACCATGGCCGTGGCATGCCACTGGCCCCCACGGCCCTCGGGCCCGCTCCGCTGCCGCCTCATTTGCCTTCTCCAGCCGGGGCAACCATGTCGCTTCTTCCCGCGCCCCCGGTGCCAGCCGCGGCCGCTAGGACCGGGCCCTCGACGCACAGCACGCGGCCGCGATGAACACAGCTGCCACAGATCCCGATTCCGCACCGCATGTACGCCTCCCATGCCAGCTGCGCCGGCACCCCGCGGGCAGCCGCCAGTCTTTCCACTGCCTCCAACATGCCGTGGGGCCCGCACGCGTACAACCCGTCGGGGACCGCCTCGTGCCACCAGGCGTCCACAAGATCGGTGACCAGTCCCCGGTGGCCTTCGCTCCCGTCCTCGGTGGCGGTCGCCACCCGCACCCCGAGGGCCTCCAGCTCGGGGATGAGGAGCAGGTCGTCGGCAGACGCCGCCCCGATGGCGGCCCGGATGGCTGCCCCGGCCCGAGCCCGCCGAGCCAGGAAGACCAGGGGCGCCACGCCGTAGCCGCCGCCTACGAAGAGGGGCCCGTCGCCCCGCAGCTGAAAGCCCCGGCCGAAGGGTCCCCGCCACCACAGGGTATCACCCACTTCGAGGTCGCAGATGGCCTTCGAAAAGGGGCCCACCGCCGCCACGGTGAAACGCAGTGGATCGCAGTCGAGGAATGAGAAGGGCTTCTCGTCGCGCCCCGGCAGCCACAGCATGGCGAACTGTCCCGGCTGGGCAAGAGTCGAGGCGTCCAAGGTCACGGTGACGGTGCGCCGGTTCTCCCGGCGTACCGCCGCCACCCGAGCCGGCGCCGGCAACGCCTTCGTCCGCACCATCCCGACCGCTCGAGGGTCTTGCCGTTGCCGGAGCCCTTGCCGTTGCCGGGGGTCTCGGGGCGGCGCCGTG
>CAZXNP010000336.1:0-2739 GCA_964642035.1 uncultured Anaerolineales bacterium
TGACGCCACTGTGGACTCATCGAAGAGCTGTGCAGCGTGGGAGTGTGCACGTGGGCGCCGACGCAGGCGTGCCAATGAGGAGTTTCCAATCAACAGCCCCGGCAGGTTCAGGCGGAGCAGCCGTTGATGTTGGCCACGCGGGAACACTGGCGTCGGGCAGCCATCTCGCGCAGACGTGAGCGATCAAGAGCGAAGACCACGCCCAACTCACGGCCTCGGCCGCGCAAGCGCTCCATCGTCCGTCGCCGGACGTCTGCTGACGTTCCAAGGTGATTGAGCAAGGAAGCAACGTCCCGAGGCACGAACGCCTTGCCCGAACGATGCAACCGGCTCGGCCAATCGGCCAGACGCACTTCGCTCGATCCCCCTCATTCGGGCGTGATTGGGCCGTGCCAGACGCTGCCGCCGAATGTCGTGACGTACATCTTCGTGTTGTCCGCCGGGTCAAAGACGACGCGTTGAATGTTGGAGAACGGCAGGTTCGGGAAAGCGTGCCAATGGCGGCCGTTGTCCGTCGAGAGCCACAGGCTGGCACCGGGGGCTCCTTCAGTCAGCGTCATATAGATCCAGCCCTCGTGCTGAGGATGGAAATAGCCGCCGAATGTCTGACGTCCTTCGCGGCCGATCCGCTGCCAGTCTTGGCCTCCGTTTTTCGTGCGATACAGGCCACCGGATTCGTCTTGCCAGCTCGCGTCGCACGTTCCGATCAGGATCCGACGGCTGTCGTGTGGGTGGACGGAAAAATCTTTGGGATAGAGAAACCTGCGCGACGCGTTGATTTTGTGCCACGTCTGAGCTCCGTCCGTCGACCGGTACAGCCCGACGCCTTCGGTCATCAGAGGCTTGCCGGCTCCAGGGCGCTTGGCGCAGATCATGGCGAACAGCGTGCCGTCTTCGTGCAGCAGCACGCGTGAGACGCGCATGTTCTTGGGATGCCCCAGTCCGTCGCTCTTTCGTGTCCATGATTTCCCACCGTCTGTTGATTTGTAGACTCCGTCCATGAAGACGCCGGCATAGAGCACTCTGGCGTCCGCAGGACTCTTCGGATCGACGACGATGGACGTCACCGGCTTGGCGGGAATGCCTTTCGCCTCAGGCTTCCAGGAGGCCCCGAAGTCGTACGAAACACAGACACCGCCCGGTCGGTTGTGGCCGTGACGTTCCGAGATGATATTGTCGTTCGGGATGTCATGCACGTTCGAGAAGGCTCCCCAGATCTTCCCCGGAATGCTGGGATCGAAAGCCATCTCGTAGCACGTGTTGCGCCAGGGTGCCCAACTGTCGGGGTCCCACCAGATCCACGTCTTTCCTCCGTCCAACGACCGTGCCATGCCGAGATCCGTGTAGGCAATGTAGTGCCGATTCCGCTCGAACGGATCCACGTAGTAATGCCACGTCGTCGTGACGACCAGGCCCGTACAGACCCAAGCGCAGCCCGGTTGCGGTTTCTGGCCGGGCGCCGGATAAGTATCTGCGTTAAACCACGAAGCGCCGCCGTCGTGGGTCACATGACACTGGCTGCGCACCTGGACGATGCGATCCGGATCACTGTTGCAGATGGCAACGCCGAAGGGGGCACCGCCGCCCTTCCAGCTTTGTCCCGTCGAGGCAGTGACGTAGTTAGGTGCCACGTTGTAGCGTTCGAACCTCGGGTCCATGAAGTAGGTGTCTCGCCAGGTCTCGCCGCCGTCGTCGCTGCGGTAAACCGTTTCGTGATGGGGTGGATGGAAGCCAGTGCTCGTATTCAGGGCGAAGACGGTCATCGGCTTCGTATCCGTGGCGAGCAGTTGTTTGTACTGTGCGATCGAGCCGAACGCCCATCGGTCGGCCCGCTTGGTTTCCGTATTGATGCCACGGCCCATCGCCTGCTGCCACGTTTCGCCGCGGTCGCGCGATCGATAGATGCCGCCCCGGAACGTGCCGTTCATGTCTTGGCTTCGGACGGAGCAATAGAGCATGACAAGGCCGCTTTCCGCGTTCGAACCACCGGCGAATCCTTGAATCTCGATCCAGGGCAGCCCACGCGTTTTTGCGGACCAGGTCTTGCCTCCGTCGTCGGTGCGCCAGATACCTCGCTCGGTCGCTGCCAACGCGACGCGTCCTCGACGGGTTTGATCGAAGTGGAAACCCAGCAATGGCCCGCTCGGTCCCATGCAGACGGTCCACGTGACACCGCCGTCCGCCGAGCGCCAGCATCGGCCGTTGCGCGTTCCGACCAGCATCATGGCTGGGTCGGAAGGATTGATGGCAATCTGGCCATAAAGCGATTCTTTCAAATCCCCAATGGGCACGAACGTCCGGCCTCGATCGCGGCTGATTCGCAGTTGGCCACGCGACGAGGCATAAATCACATCCGGGTTGGTTGGATGGAATCCCGGCTGACACCTTGTGTCGGAGCGGAGCTGGGCGTGATGAATCATGCGCCAGTGATGTCCTCCGTCTTCCGAGATGTACGCCCCGCTCATGTCGCAGTTGAGCATCATCAGGTCCGGATCGGCCGGCGAGATGGCTGGCGCGAACATACCCCCACCG
The DNA here is from genome assembly GCA_964642035.1 of uncultured Anaerolineales bacterium. Lineage (GTDB taxonomy): Bacteria > Chloroflexota > Anaerolineae > Epilineales > Epilineaceae > CAZXNP01. The sequence continues at coordinate 2,533 of CAZXNP010000336.1, forward strand.
CCTGACAACCCGATCGGCTCCCAGGAACTGGAATCTTCCTGGCGTGGTGCCCCTCGGTTTTCGGCGCGTGCCGGCTGTGGGATGCAGCCGAGCGAGACGATCAGGATCACTGCCAACGTGCCACGTCGACCGTACCGAAAGGACAGCTTGCTGGAATCCATGGGAAGTTCCTTCGTATTCGGCTATTTGTTGATCTGGTTCTGTCTG
>CAZXNP010000337.1:0-2725 GCA_964642035.1 uncultured Anaerolineales bacterium
TCGGCCTGGGCTACGTAGGCCTGCCCCTGGCCGTGGCCTTCGCGGAGAGCGGCTTTCCCGTGGCCGGCATCGACGTGGACGCCGGCAAGGGTGGACGCGAGCCACGAAGGCTGATCGGCGGCCAGGGCGCCGGCCGCGGGATTTGCCGAAGGGCCGGTTGCGCGCTATAATTGGCAACTGCTCCTGCGGAACCGGGGATGTCGAGTAACACCGGCCAGCGCAGGCTACCACAACAGACGGGCGGCATGTTGTAGCCACTGCTCCGGCCGGCCTGTCTGCACACGAGAAGCGCCTACCCCGGCCGGTGAATGCCGGGGGGCGGCGGAGCGCGGGATAAGGACGGCGCTATGAGTTTCTCACCAGGCACTTACCAAGTACTTACCAACTACTTATGATGCCCTTATCAGCATAAACGCAAAACGGGTTGGAGCAACGCCCAAACGATGACCCAAATCAGCGTGGGTGAACTCTGGTAGGTCTCGCGTAGGGGCGAGGCATTCCCCGGAGATATCTGGTCAACCAGCCGTTTAGATCTGATGAAAATCGTCCTTGGGAGCGACAATTTTGAAGGAATGCCTCGCCCCTACCCCACAATACGTCTTAAAAACCAAACGGCCTTCGATCTCAAGGGGCGTCTTCCCGCTCACAGCCCGGGTTCAGGTATCAGCGGCCGGTCAGCAGTTGTCAGTCTATCGCACGGGAAGAGACCGCCTCCGCTGACTGCGTGATGATCGTCACCGGCCACAGCGCTTACGACTGGGCCAAGATCGCTGGTCTTGCCCGGTGTGTGGTTGATACACGGCATGTGGTGAACGTGAGGTTACAGTCATAGCGACATATTGTCAGAAATGAAGGAACATGAAGAAAGCCTTGATCACCGGCATCACCGGCCAGGACGACTCCTACTTGAGCGGAGTTCCTCCTCGTCAAGGGCTACGAAGTGCACGGCGTGATCCGCCGGGCCAGGAGCTTTGGCCGTGAGAGGCGCGTGGCTACCTATTCGCCGCAAGATATGATATCAGTGGGGTATCGAGACCCGGCAAGGAGGTTTCCTATGCCAACAGCAACCCAACCCTACACAACTGAAAGAATCCTCACTTCCCTCGGCTATCCCGACCCGATGGCGGCCGCTCGCCAGCAGGCGCGGATGATCCTGCTGGGACGCCGGTCTCGCTACCAGGCAGGGATCCGGAAAATGGAGAGCAAATGGGGCTGTGCCCTGGCAGAGATGCGCCAACGCTATATGGCTCGAGGCAGTGAGGATTTTGACACCGACGATGATTACGTGCAGTGGCAGTGGTATGTTGACGCCATCAAAACGATCGATGCCCAACTGGCTGTACTTGCTGAGTCATGAGCCATGCTTGAGCTGTTTGACACGTTTGCCTCGCTGTTCAAATCCTGGCGCGTGGTCCAATACGAGCAGGAAGGCGAAACGTACATGCTCCACATTTCCGCCTGCCTGCAGGACGGCAGCAAGTTGGAGTTGCGTGACTATCTTTTTGCCGATGGCAGCCGCAAATACGCTTATCAGTGGATGGAAGCTGATGGAAGTCTGCGACGCCGGTGGGATAATGCGCCTCACTGGCCGGACGTTGCCACGGCGCCGCATCACGTACATATGCCTGAACAGCAAATGCCGGCGGAGTCAACCATCACCAACCTGGAAGACTTGCTGGCCTTCCTCGCCAAAGGCAGTCAGCGCGAACCGTGATAGAAAATGCCGATGGCAGGAGGAACATTATGCCTACTGCTTTAGAGTTGACATCCAAAGGGTGGAAGCGCTACCTGGAAGCGCCGCGGCGCCGGCCCGCTCCACCCAAACCGACAGCGGCCGAGCGACGTACACGTGAGCGGCTGTTAGCGCTGGTGCGTCAGGCAGCGGATTTGCTGAAAGAGCGCTTTGGCGTTCGCCGGGTGGTGCTCTTTGGTTCGCTGGCCGATGATGTTTGGTTTCGTACGGATTCGGATGTGGACCTGGCGGTGGAAGGCTTGCCGGCAGAGGATTACTGGGACGCCTGGCGTCTGCTGGAGGATGTAATCCGGGAACGTCCGGTAGACTTGATCGAGATCGAGAGGGCCGGCGAGGCTCTACGGCAAGTGATTGAGCGTTATGGAGTTGAATTGTGACATCTCCTTATCGTCTACTGGCGGAACGGATCCAGGGCGAGGCGCCTGAGATTGAACGTGTCGTCCAACGAGCCTTGACAGCGTGGTCCAAGGCCAGCCGGATGCCTGAAGAGGACATGTATTTGGATGCGGTGGCCTTAAACTTACACGGTTTCTATGCGGGGGTCGAGCGCCTGTTTGAACTCATTGCCAGGCGTATCGACCACAACCTTCCGAGGAGTCAAACCTGGCATCGAGATCTACTTCAGCAAATGGCTCAGGATATTCCGGACGTACGTCCCGCGGTGATTGGCCAAGAGGAGGTCGTGGCGTTGGACGAGTTCCGCCGTTTTCGTCACCTTGTACGTAATGTTTATGCCACGAATCTGGCGCCTGAAAAGATGAGTGGGCTCATGCCGGCTCTACCGAAGTTATGGCCTCTCCTTCGGGTTGAGCTGCTTGCTTTTGCCGACTTTCTGGAAGCGTTAGCTCAGGGAGACAAGGGGACAGGGAGACAAGGGGACAGGGAGACAAGGGGACAGGGAGACAAGGGGACAAGGAGACAAGGTGACAAGGTGACAAGGTGACAAGGTGACAAGGTGACAAGGTGACAAGG
>CAZXNP010000338.1:0-2709 GCA_964642035.1 uncultured Anaerolineales bacterium
CTCCTCGCTCGTCCTCCAATTGACCACGCTCACCCGCATCGCGCGTCGCCCCTGCCATGTCGTTCCCGAGAAAAATGCCTCGCCCGTTTCATTGATCTCATGGATAACCCAATCGGTGTAGTCGTCGTTGTCCTCCGGCGACGCACCCTCTTGGCTGAACCTGAGAAGCCCTTGGTTCAATGTCGGCCGCGAGACGATCTCGACACCTGGAAGCACGCCGATTCCGGACACGATGTCGGCGCAGTGGGCACAGCAACGGTCGACGAGATCCTCGACGCCGCTTCTGCCCAGCTCTCTCAGGGCTGCGTAGACGGGTACCCCTCGCGCACGTCGTGACCACTCCGGATTCCAGTCGATCTGGTCGCGGGCAGCGCCGGCAGCGTCTATGTAGGGCGCACTAATGGTCATCGCCGCCTTGTGCGCGGCCTTGTCACGGATGATGGCCACCCCGCAGTCGAATGGCACATTGAGCCACTTGTGTCCGTCCGTAGCCCAGCTATCGGCGTCCTCCAGTCCGCGTACCAGGTGGCGATGCCTGGCGCTGGCCCGCGCGAATAGACCGAACGCCCCATCCACATGGACCCAGGCGCCGGCCTCCTTTGCGATCGGTATCAGGGCCTCGAAGTCATCGCATGCGCCGACATTCAGGTCCGCGGCGTTGAGGACGACGATCGTGGCTTGATCGGCTTCAGAAAGGGTCCGTGCGAAACTGTCTCGCGGAATTCGGCCATCTCCGTGGGTCTCGATCGGAACCAGCGCGCGCTGTCCAAGCCCGAGGAAGTTCACGGCCTGCTGAATCGACCCGTGCTTTTGATCGTTCACGATGACCCTGAGGCCAGGGGCTCCGCGGAGCCCATCTGCTTCGACGTCCCAGCCCCGGCGCTTCAGCACGGCATGTCGCGCGGCGGCCAAGCAGGTCATGTGCGCAAGCTGACAGCCCGTAGTGAAGCCAAACGAGGCCTCGCGCGGTAGATCGAAGAGATCCTTCAACCACTCGCCGGCCACTTCCTCCACGACACAAACCGCCGGTCCACAGGCGTAAAGCGCTGCATTCTGGTCCCAAGTGGACACCAGCCAGTCGGCAGCCAGCGCCGACTCCAATCCGCCGCCGATCACCCATGCGAAGAACCGGCCACCGGCACTTCCAAGAAGACCGTCTCGCATGTCACGGTCGAGCGTGGAGATCACGTCCTCGGGGGCGGACGGCTCTACCGGCAGGGGGCCGGAAAAGCGCGCCCGGAGATCTTCCAGCGAGGCACGTGCCTGTACCGGTCGTTCGGCCAATCCGTCGAGCCACTGGTTGGCGAGGCGTGCCGCATCAGTCAGCGTCCGGGACATCGTCGATAACTCCTGTCGGGTCGGTGTGCGGTGGAGTCGAATGTACTCATCGCCGGTAATGCCCGCCACCCGGATCTTGCGCTTTATCGGCCTGTCGAGAACGCAACGAGTTCATTGCGAGACGGCAAGTTGGTCTTGGACCTCTCCTGGCGAGACCACGGAGAACAGAACACCAAGTCCCCGTTCTTGACTTGGGGGGCCCGGCCCATTGCCGACACCTGGTGTGGAGCGGTATCAGCCGCGAAACCCCCAATACCAACCGCCCGAAGGATTCGCAATAGGGCCGGGCCACCCAACACCCCCCGGTGCATGTTGCCGTCGCGCGCAAACTGATGGGTGTCCCGAAATTCGCCGAAATTCCCGAACCCAGACTCCGGGCCGCGTTCAGGCTCATCTCACGTTGGAATCACGCCCTCCGTTCAGGCTCATTTGTCATTGGACAAGGCGCCCGGTTCCGCGACCGGCGCGCCTTTGGGTAAGCTGCGACGATGAGCAATCCGGAACCGGCGGTCGACGCGGTCGTTCCTCCCGAATGGCTCGCCGACATGGATCCGGGATGCTGGTACCGAATCTCTGGCGACCGGCCTGATCTCGGTCTCACCGCCACGGACCCCGGCTCGCGTTATCTGGAAGACGGCGATCCGGCCCGTGACATCACGCTGAACCCCAGCCGCGCCGCGAAGGAAACCTTGCGCAGACTGCTCGGCCGGAGTCCGTTGGCGGCGTGGAGCGGACGTAGCGGCTTTCCCGCCATCACCGAGGCCTGGAACGGTGCGGTGTACGCCAGCCGATTCGGTGCTTCGGGCTCGATGATCCTCTTCGGCGGTGGCCACGATGATTACTTCGGCTCCGACGTCCACGCCTTCGATCTCGCCACCCGTCGCTGGCGCCGCATCTCGGATGGCTACGTCGGCGGTGCTCCCGGGGACTACGGAGCCGGTGCGGTATATCCGGATGCCGTCTACCCGGACGGTTCGCCGCTGCCGCCGCATACCTGTGACTACCTGCAATACGACCCGCAGGGCAACCAATTGTTGTTGCCGAAAGGCCAAACTGAACTCGGCGAGGACGTCAAGGCGATTGCCATTCCCCACCTGTTCAACCTCGACACGCTGTGCTGGCGGCACGGTCCGCTGCAACCACGGGCGATACTGAACTCCGGCGGTTGCACGACCTGGGACGCAGGCCGCCGGATCCTGTGGACTCATTCCGGTGACGACGGCGGCGGCAACGCCTTCATCGGTTATTCGCCGGATGGCGACAACGCCGACGGCACCCGCGGCGCATGGGGTACGCTTCATCACAGCAAGTTCCCCGGCCAGGACAACCACAATGCGGTGCAGCTTGACCTGTGGCGTGGTCTCCCGCCGC
>CAZXNP010000339.1:0-2700 GCA_964642035.1 uncultured Anaerolineales bacterium
CCGAATGCTGCCGCCGTTTCGCCTCGGTCTCGGCGGGCGCCTCGGGAGCGGGCGGCAGTGGATGCCGTGGATTCACCTGGCCGATGAAGTGGAAGCCTTGGTCCACCTCGTGGGGGCCGCCGATGCCGCTGGGGCGTATAATCTGACGGCGCCCCGGCCCGTGACGAATTCCGACTTCACCGTCGCCCTGGGCCGCGAGATTGGCCGTCCCACGGTGATGGCGGTGCCGGCTTTTGCCTTGCGAGTGATCTTCGGCGAGATGGCGGTAGTGCTCCTGACGGGGCAGCGGGCGGTGCCGCGGCGACTCCAGGACCGCGGCCTCCAATTCGGTTTTCCCGCCGTGGGGGCTGCCCTGGCCGACCTACTCTCGTGACATCCAGCGCCACGCCGTCAAGGTCGCGGACCCTCGGCCGGGATCCAAGTCAACCGATGCAGTTTAATTGCTGGGCAAGGAGGCACCTATGCCGGTACTGAGGCCGAAGGACCTGGACCGACTCATCGAGCCCCGGGACGGGCCGTGCCTTTCCATGTATATGCCCACGGAGCGGCTGGGGGACGATGTGAAGCAGAACCCGATCCGGGCCAAGAATCTGCTTCGCCAGGCGGAGGAGGCTTTAGCCGCCGAGTCCGCCTCCGCCCCGCAGCGAATGGCGACCCTGGAACCGCTGCGAGCGATGATCATGGATGCTCCATACTGGCAGCGGCAGGCCGATGGCCTGGCGGTATTCGCCGCCCCGGGGTTTTTCAGGTCGTACCGCCAGCCGGTCCGCTTCCCGGAACTCGTCATGGTGGGCCACCGGTTCTATGTCAAGCCCCTGCTGCCTCTGTTGAGCGGTGACGGCAGGTTCTTCATCGTCGCCCTCAGCAAGGCCAGAGTGCGGGTCCTCCGTGGCACCCGTTACAGCGTCGCCGAGGTCGAGGCTGATCGGCTGCCGGCAGGTCTCTCCGACGTCGCCCGCCGGGACGAGCCGGCGCGGCAGCGACAGGCCCGAACCGTTGCCGGCCGCGGCCCGGGAGGTCGCCCGGCGGTGGGGCACGTCCATGGCGCGGGCCAGGACGACGACCGCGATTGGGTGCTACGCTATTTCCGAGAAGCCGACGCCGTCGTGGTCGGCATCCTCGCGGCCTCAGGTGCCCCGGTGGTGTTGGCCGGCGTAGAGTACCTCTTGCCCCTCTATCGGGAGGCCAGTGCCTATCCCAACATCCTGCCCGGGGGGGTGCTGGGCAATCCGGACGAGCTGTCGGCGGCCGATCTCCACAAGCGGGCCTGGGAGATTGTCGGCCCGCACTTCGAGGGGGCTCAGCGAAGGGCGGCGTCGCAGCTCGCCGCGCTCCAGGGGACCGGCCGGACCTCGGAGAGTTTGCTGGAGGTGGTGCCGGCCGCCGTCGGCGGCCGAGTCGAGACCCTCTTCCTCGACGTGGATGCCACCCGCTGGGCCGTTGTCGACGCCGAAACCGGTCGCTTGAACCTTGTGGACTCGCCAGGCCCCGGCACCCGCGATGCCATCGACCAGGCCGCGGCCCATACCCTCACAAATGGGGGCGTCGTCTATGCCGTCGACAGGTCGTCGATGCCCGTGGATGCCGACGTGGCCGCCATCTTCCGTTACTGACAGCGTCCTTGCCCCGGGGTCGGGCCGGGCTCCGAGGCCGGCCCCCTAGGCCACGTACACCGTCTTGGCGTTAACGAACTCCTTGATGCCTAGGGGGGAAAGCTCGCGGCCGTAGCCCGACATGCCGATGCCACCGAAGGGCAGCCGCGGGTCGGAGCGGACGAAGGCGTTCACGAAGGCGCAGCCGGCCCTGAGGCGCCGCCTGGCGAGATCCTCGCCATGGTCGATGTCGGCGGTGAACACAGCCGCCCCCAGGCCAAAGGGGCTGGCGTTGGCCAGGTCCACGGCGTTGTCTTCGTCCCTGGCGGGCACTATGGCGGCCACGGGGCCGAAGGTCTCTTCGTCGAAGGCCGGCATTCCCGGCGCGACGTCGGTCAGCACCGTCGGCGGATAGAAGAACCCCGGGCCCTCGGGAAGAGTCCCGCCGGCCACAAGATGTGCCCCCATGCGCACGCTGCCTTGCACTTGGCGATGGAGGCGGAGCCTCAGATCGGACCTGGCCAGGGGGCCGAGGTCCACGGGACCCTCCAGGGGGGGGCCTGTGCGGCCCTTGGTCATGGCCGCCACGCACCGGTCTGTGAAGTCCGATCTCACGGCGTCCACCACGATGAGGCGCTTGGCGGCAATGCAGCTCTGGCCCGTGTTGATCAGGCGAGACGCCACGCACTCGCGAGCCGCCAGGTCGAGGTCGGCGTCCGCAAGGACGACGTACGGATCGCTGCCGCCGAGCTCCAGGACGGACTTCTTCAGATGCGCCCCGGCGGCCCTCGCCACGGCCCGGCCCGCCCGGGGGCTCCCCGTCAGAGTAACAGCCTGAATCCGGGGGTCCGCGATCAGGGGCGCCACGGCGGCCTCACTCAGCACCAGCGTCTGGAACAGGCCGGCCGGCAACGCCGCGCCCATCAGCTCCTGGAGCGCCAAGGCGCAGCCGGTGACGTTTGGCGAATGCTTGAGGACCACGGCGTTGCCCGCCATCAGGCTGGGGGCAGCGCAGCGTAGCACCTGCCACAGGGGGAAGTTCCAGGGCATTACCGCCAAGATTGTGCCCAGGGGCCGGTACGCCACGAAGCTCCGCTGGCCGTCTGTG
>CAZXNP010000340.1:0-2696 GCA_964642035.1 uncultured Anaerolineales bacterium
TACATACACTAGGAGACATAAAACAACGACATACAACTATCTGGATAATTTCAAATTTGAAACTCATGTTCAAGCTGGTGAGGTGAGTGGTAACAACACTGACTTTCCATTTATATCTAAAACACCAATAGAGGACGAATCTCGTATAAGCGATTTTCCCGCAAGGAAATATTTAATTCCATATGCAAATTTTGTTGATAGTGATAATAATTATACTGATCGATCAGCTTTACATGACGAACTCGGCAGAGTTGTTTATAGCTCAATACGGCCTGAGACATGGTTACAAAGAAGAGAGTCCCAACTCTATCAGTTACAAAAAGGTATCAATTGCACCATAACAACGAACGGCAATACTCTTGTGGATTGTGGTGATATAATTGAATTCAATGTACCAGCTACAGCAGCGGTAAAATCTACAGATAATCAAAAATATGATTTTTTTTATAGAGGAAGATTTTTGGGGCGTAGGATAAGACATAATTTTAATTTTGATTCACAAAAACACGAAACCACAATGACACTGGTAAAAGACTCTCTGGTGGAAGAATTAGCGTCAGTTGATAAAAGTTTAGAGACTAAACCACAAAGTAATGATGTAATAATAGAAGATTTCTATGACACCGAAGCAGAATAACATATGAAAGGAGTAGTATTAACTTAATTATCATGCCAACAACATATCATAAAAAGGAAGAAAAAATGGCCAGAACAAGAAATCGTATCAAAAAAATGAACTTTCAAATTCAAGAGCGAAGAGTAGAAGAACTAACTCCACTTTCAGATGATGATAAATACATTATAGCGATGGCAGGATATCAAAAGCTAATAGGAAAAGATTATGAAGACATTCCAAGATTTACAAGAGGGACTACAAGACCCTAACATATTCAAAGCGTTCTTTCTAGCTGGTGGACCTGGCAGCGGTAAGTCATTCGTTGTCAGGAAAACCACTGGTGGAACAGGATTGCGTATCGTCAACTCTGATGACATTTTTGAGAAGTATCTCAAGGACGCCGGACTTGAAATGGACATGCGAACCACAAGAGCAGAACGTGAGAAGGAAGAACGTGATAAGTTAAGAGATAGGGCAAAAACCATAACCAAAAAGAAACGAGATAATTATGTCGAGGGACGCCTTGGCCTAGTTATTGATGGCACTGGTAAGGACTATGACAAGATTACAAAACAGTCTACTGAGCTTAAACAATTGGGTTATGATACATATATGATATTTGTCAACACCACTTTAGATGTTGCTCTTGTTCGTAATGCAGAACGTGAGCGTAGTGTGACAGATTCAGTTGCAACCAAGTCATGGAAACAAGTGCAGAGTAACTTGGGTAAGTTCAGTCAACACTTTCAAGGTAACTTGGTCATCGTGGATAACAGCGAGGAAAAGGAAGATGATGGCACTCTCTTCAATAACGTATTCGTTCAAATTAGAAAATTGCTCAGAAAGAAAGTGACGAACCCCACAGCAAAGGCGTGGATTAGAAATGAAATGGAACTAAGGGGTATCACCAGAGCACCCAAAGGTTTCTAAAAAAGTTGTTGACAAACCCCTTTCATTGTGGTACTATGTAATCATGATGATAAAACTTACAGGTAAGACGAACCACGGTAAGAACCGTATTCGTGAGCATGGTGACCTCTGGGAAGTCCTAGAGTTGCCCACAGGTGTGATATCAATGACACCTAAACCCCAATTCCCCCCCATAAAATCAGTCAAAACAGGTGAAGAAAGGTGGCTAGATGATGTCAATTTCTCTTGGATTCCCGAAAGATTCTAGAAAAAACTTTCAAAAAAGTGCATTTTTTAGTTGACAAACCCTGTACCATATGGTACTATTAATTATAGTGAGAAAACAAACGAGGTTATTGATATGACTGTTTATGTAAAAGACGCTTCTAAGTCGGTTCTGTCTGGTCTTTCTAAGATGAAAGCTGCCATGATTGAGGACTATGCGAAGTTCATGCCCCCTACCAAGTCGGACACTACGGCCAAGATGAACAAAGAGTATGCAGAGAACTTCACCATCAAATACGGTAAGAAGTATATCAAGATTGTGTCAGATGGCGGTGGTGTAAAGGCTTTCGTTGTCGGTGTTGAAAATGACAAGAGGTTCAAGTTGGGTGATATTCTGTTGCCTGCTGGTTACAACGCTCCTGCTCGGAACTTTGCCCGTGGTAATATTCTTGATGGTGATTATACTATTGCTTGGACCGGCGCCTTATATGCCGGTGGCACCCCAAGGTAAATGGGGGTCATTTTCCCCTTGACAATACTCCTTGAGTATGGTATAGTTAGTTATAGTGAGAAATAAAGAGAGAAATGAAATGGCATATGTAAGCAAAGAAGACAAGAAGACCCTCGCTCCTGCGATTAAGAAGGTTCTTGCCGAATACGGTGTGAAGGGAACCATCAAGGTTAACCATCACAGCACTCTGGTTGTGACCCTTCGGAAGGTTCCTGCTGGACTCTTCACCCCGAAAGAGATTGCCGATGGTGATGTGAACGTCTACCACATTGATACGTTCTTTGAGGGAACTGCCAAGAAGTTTCTGAACAAACTGTTGGACGCCATGAAGGGTCCGAAATACTTCAACAACGATGATGCGATGACTGACTATTTTCATCGGAGTCATTATACCGATATCAAGATTGGTGAGTGGAACAAACCTGTGGAGATTTT
>CAZXNP010000341.1:0-2691 GCA_964642035.1 uncultured Anaerolineales bacterium
CGTGATCTCCCTGCTCCACGATCCGGCCCTGGTCGAGGACGATGATCTGGTCGGCGTTGATGCCCGTGCTCAGCCGGTGGGCGATGACGAAACTGCTGCGCCCCTCCATCAGCCGGTCGAGGCCCTGCTCGATCAGCTTTTCGGTGGTCGTGTCCACGCTGCTGGTGGCCTCGTCCAGGATCAGGATGCGGGGATCGGCCAGCAGGGCGCGGGCGAAGGAGATCAACTGGCGCTGGCCCACGCTCAGGTTGACGCCGTGCTCGCCCACCTCCGTTTGATAGCCGGCCGGCAGCCGCTCGATGAAGGCGTGGGCGCCCACGGCCCGGGCCGCGGCCATCACCTCGGCGTCGCTGGCCTCCAGCCGGCCATAGCGGATGTTGTCGGCAATCGTCCCGCCGAAGAGGAAGGTGTCCTGCAGGACGATGCCGAGCTGCGCCCGCAGGCTGGCCTGGCTCACTTCCCGCACGTCCAGGCCATCGATGCGCACGGCCCCGCCGTCCACGTCGAAGAAGCGGGCCAGCAGGCGGATGATGGTCGATTTCCCGGCCCCGGTCTCACCCACCAGCGCGATCCGCTGGCCCGGCTCCGCCTGCAGATCGATGCCCCGCAGCACCGGCTCGCCGTCGTTATAGCTGAAGGTGACGCGGTCGAACTCCACCCGGCCCTCGATGGGCGACAGGTCGATGGCGCCGGGCCTGTCCAGCAGATCCGGCTCAGTGTCCAGCAGGTTGAAGATGCGCTCCGACGCGGCCATGGTCGCCTGGAAGGTGTTGTAGCGCTGGGCCAGGTCGCGGATCGGGTCGAAGAAGCGCTCCACGTAGAGGATGAAGGCCACCAGCGCGCCGGCGGTCAGCGCGTCGCCCAGCACCAGCCAGCCGCCCACGCCCACCACCAGCGCAGTCGCCAGCGAGCCGATGAAGTCGATGCCGGGGAAGAAGATCGCGGTCAGACGGGCCGCCATCACGTTGGCGTCCAGGTAGGAGCGGTTCAGGTCGTCGAAGTGGTTATAATTGGCCCGCTCCCGACTGAAGCTTTTCGTAACGCGAATGCCGGAGATCGACTCGTTCAGATAGCCGTTGATCAGGGAAAGCCGCTGGCGGGTGGCCCGGTAGGCGTCCCGCACCCGCACCCGCCAGTAATTCGTCAGCCAGATCATCAGGGGCAAGGCCGCGAAAGTCACCAGGGTCAACTGCCAGTTCAGCGCGAACATGGCGATGATGATGCCCGTCAGCGTGAAAACCGAGCGGGCCAGGCCGGTGATCGACCAGGTGATGAACTCCTGCAACACGCCCACGTCGCTGATCAGGCGGCTCATCAGGCGGCCCACGCTGTAGTTGTTGTGGAAGGTCAGCGAGAGCCGGTGCAGGTGGCGGAACAGGGCGCTGCGCACATCGGCCACAACCTTCGTGCCCACAAAGGCCATCGTCGCGATGCGCACCCGGTTGCTCAGCCACTCGATCAGGGCGGCCCCGGCGAAGATCAGCAGCCAAAAGCGCAGCCGGACCGGATCGGCCGCGACCACGCCCTCGTCGATGGCCTGGCCGATGATCCAGGGCTGGGCCACGCCGAGCAGGGAGGAGAGAATCATGAAGGCCACCGCGGCCAGCAGCCGGGCCAGATAGGGTCGGGTGAAGGCCATCAAACGGCGCAGCAGCTCCGAATCATAGGCCTTGCCCAGGGGATCGTCCTCTTTTTCGTCGGGCAACAGGTCCTTGATCCTGGCCTCGCGGCGCATCCGCTCCAGATCCTCCCCTTGCAGCGGCATGGCCAGCAGTTCCAGCAGACTCATCTTGCGTCCGTTGCGTTTGTCATATCCGTTTTGTTGGCTCATACTTTGACTCCTTCCATCTGCTGCTCCAGGGCCAGAAACTCCTCCTGATCCCGCAATTGCAGGTCGTAGATTTCCCGGTACAGCCCGCCCTCGGCCAGCAAGGCGTCATGCGCGCCCCGCTGGACGATGCGCCCGTGATCCAGGACGAGGATCAGGTCGGCGTTTTTCAGGGTCAGCAGCCGTTGGGCGATGACGAAGGTCGTGCGGCCCTGCATCAGCGCGGCCAGGGCTTGCTGGATGACGTGCTCCGTCTCGGTGTCCACGCTGCTGGTCGAATCGTCCAGGATCAGGATGCGGGGATCGGTGAGCAGGGCGCGGGCAATGGCGATGCGCTGCTTCTGCCCGCCGCTGAGAGTCACGCCTCGCTCGCCGATGCGGGTGTCGTAGCCGTCGGGGAAACGTCTGATAAACTCGTGAGCTTTGGCCGCTTTGGCCGCGGCGATGATCTCGTCCCGGCTGGCGTTGGGCCGGCCATAGGCGATGTTCTGGGCGATGGTCGCGCTGAACAGGAACGGCTCCTGCAAAACCAGGCCGACCTGACGGCGCAGGCTTTCCAGCGTCAGGTCGCCGATGTCCAGCCCATCGATCAGCACCCGGCCCTGGCTGGGATCGTAGAAACGGGGGATCAGGTTGATGATGGTGGACTTGCCGGAGCCGGTCGGCCCCATCAGGGCGATGGTCTGGCCCGGCTGGGCCGTGAAACTGACGTCGTGGAGCACTTGCTGGCCCGGCTGGTAGCCGAAGCTGACGCCCTCGAAGCTGACCTGGCCCCGGGCCGCGGCCAGCTCGACCGCGTCCGGCTTTTCGGCGATGGGGTTGGGCGTGTCCATGATCTCGAAGATGCGGGTGACTGTCAACGG
>CAZXNP010000342.1:0-2668 GCA_964642035.1 uncultured Anaerolineales bacterium
GGGGGAGGTGCTCGGGCGCGCGCGGCGCGGAGGGGGGCAGCGTGACGGAGCAGCCCCTCCGGCTGCTTGTGACCGGCGAGGAGCGCCGGGTCCTCGCCCCGCCCCACCGGACCCTGCTGGAGGTCCTCCGCCAGGACCTGGGCCTCACAGGCACCAAGCACGGCTGTGAGCTCGGAGAGTGCGGCGCGTGCACGGTGCTGGTGGACGGGGAGCCGGAGCTGGCGTGTCTGCTCTTGCCCGTCGAGTTGGAGGGCCGCCGCATCACCACGGTGGAGGGCCTGGGCACGGCGGCGGACCCCCACCCCGTCCAGAGGGCCTTCGTGGCGGCCGGGGCGGCCCAGTGCGGGTACTGCACGGGCGGCATGCTCCTGACGGCGGCGGCGCTTCTTGCCCGGCGGCACCAGCCCACGGAAGGGGAGATCCGCTCGGCCCTGGCCGGCAATCTGTGCCGCTGCACCGGCTACACCAAGATCGTGGCCGCCGTGGCCGACGCCGCCGGAGAGGCACCATGACCACGAGGCAGAGCCCTGGGGCGGTCGTGGGCCGGCCCCTGCCCAAGGTGGACGCCTGGGCCAAGGTGACGGGCGCCGCCGTGTACACCGACGACCTTTCCTTCAGTGGCATGCTCTTCGGCCGCCTGGTTCGTTGCGGGCATCCCCACGCCCGGATCCTGGGCATCGAGGCCGGGGCGGCCCTGTCGATTCCGGGGGTGGAGGCGGTGATCACCGGCGCCGACATCGAGAACGCTTACGGCGTGCTGCCCGTGAGCCAAGACGAGTATGGCCTGAGCCCCGACAAGGGCCGCTACGTCGGCGAGGCCGTGGCGGCGGTGGCGGCCGTAGACGAGGAGACGGCCCGCCAAGGGGCCGAGGCGGTGGTGGTGCGATATGACGCCCTGGCGGCGTGCACCACCGTGGACGAGGCCCTGGCCGACGGCGCGCCGGCGATCCATGAGGCGCCCCGGCCCGGTGCACCTGGCCGCCCAGGCCGGCCCCCCAACCTGCACAAGGCCGTGGCCCTGGCCTTCGGCGACGTCCCCGGTGGCTTTGCCGCCGCCGACAGGGTCCAGGAGGACCTGTTCCACTACGCCGGCAGCAACCACATTGCCTTGGAGGAGCACGCCGTGGTGGCGGTGCCCGAGGCCGGGGGCGGCGTGACCCTATGGTCGGCAACTCAGACGCCCCACTACGTCCAGCGGTCCGTGGCCCGGGCCCTGGGCCTGGCGGAGCACAAGGTGCGGGTGGCCGTGGTCGCCTTGGGGGGCGGCTTCGGCGGCAAGGCCGAGGCCCTGCCCCACGAGGTGGCCGCCGCGAAGCTGGCCCTGGTGACGGGCCGGCCGGTCAAGATCCGCCTCAGCCGGGAGGAGGTGTTCTACAGCCACCGGGGCCGCCACCCCGTCACCATGAGATTGCGGACTGGGGTGGCCGCCGACGGCACCCTCACGGCCATGCACCTGCAGACGGTCCTCGACGGCGGGGCCTACGGCAGCTACGGCGTCGCCACCACCTACTACACCGGCGCCCTTCAAACCGTGACCTATCGCCTGGGGGCCTATCGCTTCGAGGCGGCCAGGGTGTACACGAACAAGCCCCCTTGCGGGCCAAAGCGGGGCCACGGCACACCCCAGGGGCGCTTCGCCCTGGAAATACAGCTCGACAAGATCGCCCACGCCATGGACCTGGACCCGGCCCAACTGCGGCTCCGTAACCTCGTGGCCGCCAACACGCCGACGGTGAACCACCTGCGGGTCACGAGCTGCGGCCTCCGGGAGTGCATCGAGGAGGTGGTGGCCGCCTCCGAGTTCCAGCGGCGCTACGGGCAGCTGCCCCGGGGCCGGGGCCTGGGCCTGGCCTGCGGCGCCTACCTGTGCGGGGCCGGGCTGCCCGTGTACTGGAACGACCTGCCCCACAGCACCGTGGTGGTCCAGGTGGATCGCAGCGGCCGGGTGACGGCCCAATCGGGGGCCACGGACATCGGCCAGGGCTCGGACACGATCTTGGCCACCATCGTGGCCGACGTCTTGGGCCTGGCCCCGGCGGACATACGCCTCGTCACCGCCGACACCGCCGTCACTCCCATCGACCTGGGCAGCTACTCCAGCCGCGTCACCTTCATGATGGGCAACGCGGCCTTGGACGCCGCCCGGAGGCTGCGGGCCCGAGTCCTGGCCGCCGTGGCCCGGGCCCGGGGGACCGACAAGGCGGCCCTGACCATGGCCGGTGGCAAGGTGTGTCTGCCCGAGGGCGCCGGGGAGGACTTGACCCTGGCCGAGGCGGTGCGAATCGCCGAGGCCGCCGGCGCCGCCCTGAGCGCCGAGGGAAGCTACCGCCCCCCCGACCTGGCCGGACCTTACCGGGGCTCCGGCGTCGGCCCCAGCCCAGCGTACAGTTACTCCGCCTGCGTCGTGGAGGCCAAGGTGGACGAGGAGACCGGCGCCGTGGAGCCGGCGGAAGTGTGGCTGGCCCACGACGTGGGCCGGGCCCTGAACCCCCAGCTCGTGGAGGGCCAGATCGAGGGGGGCGTGTACATGGGCTTGAGCGAGGCTCTGCTGGAGGAGCAGGCCTTCCGGGAGCCCCTCCACGCCGGCACCTCCCTGCTGGATGTCATGACCCACACTGCCCCTGATGTGACTCACAGCCACGTCATCATCGTTGAGAGCGTGGCCAGC
>CAZXNP010000343.1:0-2668 GCA_964642035.1 uncultured Anaerolineales bacterium
CCGAAGGCGGCCGCGGCCTCCCCGGCGAGGGGCGCCGGCGGACCGGCGACGATGGCGGCGATGATCAGCCCAAGACATGCGCGCTTCTTCATGGCGTGTTGTTCCCCCCAGAAGGCCGCGGCGCCGTGCCGTGGAGCACCCGCCGCACGGTGTAGATGGGCTTGTCCTGGCTCTCATGGTAGGTACGCACCACGAGCTCGCCGAGGAGGCCCATCGTGACGAACTGCACCCCCACCACCACAAGCAACACCGCCAGCAGCAGGGCGGGCCGTGAGCCGATGTCTTGGCCGGCCACGAGCTTGACCAAGGTGAGGTAGCCACCGAGCAGCCCCCCCAAGGCGAAGGTGATGATGCCCAAGCCGCCGAAAATGTGGATCGGCCGAGTCGCATAGTGGAGCAAGAAACGCAGAGTCAACAGGTCGAGAAACACCTTGGGCGCCCGGGCCAGGCCACGACCGTACTTGGACGCCCCATGCCGCCGCGGATTGTCCCGCACGGGTACCTCCGCGACGGACACCCCATACCAGCTGGCCACCGCCGGAATGAAGCGGTGCAGATTGCCGTACAGCTTCGTGTTCTTCACCACCTCCCGGCGATACGCTTTCAGGGAGCAGCCGGTATCGTGGAGTTCCACCCCCGTCAGCCATCGCATGACGCGATTTCCGAGGGCCGAGGGCAACCGCCGGAGAAGCAGCGACTCCTTGCGGTCTTGGCGCCATCCGCTCACCACGTCGTAGTCGCCGTCGGCCATGGTCTCTAGAAGCCGGCCGATGTCCCGGGGATCGTTCTGCAGATCGGCGTCCATGGTCACCACCACAGCCCCCCGGGCGGCGTCGAAGCCGGCGGCAAAGGCGGGGGTCTGGCCGAAGTTCCGCCGCAGCTGCACCACCACGAACCTGCCATCGGCGTCGTGCTCTCGCCGCAGTGCCGCGAAGGAGCCGTCCGTCGAGCCGTCATCGACGATGATCACCTCCCACGAGATCCCCAGGGCCTCCAAGGCGGCCCGCAGCTCGCCGCACAGGGCGGCCACGGTCTGGGCCTCGTTGTAGAGTGGAATCACCACCGATACCTCCGGGGCCGCCTCGCCGTCAGGGAGGCGCACCGGCCCGCCGGCCTGGGCCACCGCGCCCGTCACTCGGGAGCCGCCCCCACGGCGGTATGGGCGTCCGCCAGAGTCGCGGACTGCCACCTGACCTGGCGCCGCGCCCCCCCCGCGCGCCCCTGCCCGCCCCCCCACCCCCGCCCCCGCCGAGCCTTGTCCGTGTCGGCCAGCGCCCGGCGCTGCTCGCCGGGGCGAGGCGGGCCGAAAACCAACCGCGCCCGGTTGCCGGTGATGCCCTCGATCATCGCCACGGCATCGAGGGCCGACACCTCCTCGCCACCGCCGATGTTGAACACCTCTCCGGCCGGCGAGGCGTCGAGGGCCGCCAGGGTCGCCGCCACGCAATCGACCACGAAGGTGTTGCCTCGGCTCTGGCGGCCATCCCCGGCAATGGTGATCTCCTCGCCCTTCAAGATGCGATCGATGAAAATGTGATAGCCCATATCGGGCCGCTGGCGAGGGCCGTAGATGGAGAAGTAGCGCAGCACCGTGGCCGGCAGGCCGAAGTTCCGGTGGTAGGCCAAGACCAGGTTTTCCGCCGCCAGTTTGGTGATGCCATAGGGAGAGTCGGGCCTCGTGGGCCGGTCTTCATCCCCCGTGGAGTCCCGACCATACACGCTCGAGGTGGACGCGTGAACCAGATGCGCCACCTCCTCGGAGTGCACGGCCTCCAGGAGCCGCTGGGTTCCGAGGACATTGCAGGTGAGGTACTCCTCGAACCACGTCCAAGACCTGAGGAGGCCACCCATGGCCGCCTCGTGGACCACGGCATCGGCGCCCCGCACGATGGCAGCCAAGTCGGCGGTGCGCAGGTCGGCCTCCACGAGGACGAAGCGGGGGGATCTCTCGGCCTCGGCCAGATTGCGCTCCTTTATGGGGCGCGGGTAGTAGTCGGTGAAACAATCCACCCCCACAACCTCATCGCCCCTGGCTAGCAGGGCATCGACTACATGGCTGCCGATGAACCCGGCAGCGCCGGTCACCACGACGCGCCGGCGACCCTTCGGCGGGGCAGACCACGGGGACATGGGCCGCGGGATTGTACCAGACGCCCCGCCGGCGCGCCTTGCCCCCGTCAGTCCGTCGAGGCCGCCACCGGCCGCCAGGAGCAGGCCCCCGGCCGCCGCGAGCACCAGGTTCAGACCCTGGAACGTGAGGGACAAGGCCGTGGCGGTGCCCGCCGCCACCGGGGGGTCCATGGCGCCCAGCAGACCCACGTAGGTCCACTCCCTGACCCCCAGGCCGCCGATGGAAGGCACCAGGAGGGACAGGGCCACCAGCGGGACCATGAGGGCCCACTGGCGAAGGGCGATCTGATCGATGCCGAAGGCGCTGCCCAGGAGGAAGTTGGTGGCGATCAGAACGGCGGCGAACAGGACGGATAGGCCCAGGGTGGCGGCCAGGGGCCGGCGACCGTACTCGCCGAAGGAATCAGCGAAACGAGCCACGCCGCCGTGGCCGGCGACCCGGCCCAGACCGGGCACGCCAGTGGCCCGCGACCGGATACCCCCCGCCCGCCTCAGGCCCACGATGCCCACCCCGCCAATGGCCCCCGCGGCCACCAGA
>CAZXNP010000344.1:0-2666 GCA_964642035.1 uncultured Anaerolineales bacterium
CGGGTAAGTGCATCACGGAGACAACGACCTACACCGGGCCCCTCCACGGCCAAGTCCCGCCTCCAGGCCCCCGGGACAACAACACCTACTGGGCGCCCGACTTCGACGCCGATTTCTTCGACCGCATGATCTTCAGCACCGAGGGCATCACCGAGCGGCTGCGGCCGGAGCTCGTGGACCCGGAGGACGGGGAGGCGGGCATCGATATCTCGGGCCTTACCATGGAGAACTACTATCAGGAGGTGTCCGGGGGCCGCCTCAGCTTCGATAGCGGTCCCCGGGGGGCCGTGGCCTGGGTACAGGTGCCCCACTCCGTAGCCTACTACTCGGCCAACGCCTGCAAGAACGGCCGCGTATCCGGCCGCGGCTTGCCCGCCAACCCCAATGGAGAAGCCCAGCTCTACACGGACCTGGTGGCGGCCGTCAACGAGACCTACGCCGACTTCCCGTGGGCCGATTACGACACCGACGGCGATGGGATCCTGGACCACGTGGAGCTGATTCACGCCGGCCTGGACGAGTCCGGGGGCGGCGGCGTCGACGGCACGAATCAGATCTGGGCCCACCGCGGCTCCGCGGGGGGCGCCCAGGGCATCACCGTGGACGACCGGGGAACGCCGGACGATCCCGACGACGACATTCGCATGCGGGGCTACACCATTCAGCCCGAGAATCTGGAGCTAGGGGTGCTGGTCCACGAGTTCGGCCACGACCTGGGCATCCTGGATCTGTACTCCACCACGGGGGAGGAGAGCGTCATCTGGTGGGACTTGATGTCCACCGGCAGCAATACCGGCCGCCTCCTTGGTACCGACCCGACCCACATGAGCGCCCACACCAAGTGGGTCTTGGGCTGGCGGGATCTGGAGGACATCAGCCCCAACGAGGACCCGGTGGACTATCTGCTGGGCCAGGCCGCCCGGCCCCCGGAGGGCACCCGGCCGGCCCTGAAGGTCGACCTGCCGCCGTCGGAGATCAGCTACACAACCCCACCGGCCGAATCGACCCAGATGTGGTGGAGCGGGGCCGACCAAAACTGGGCAGACCTCACCCTGGGCCGCGATGTCGACCTGACGGCCATCACTGGACCCATCACCTTCAGCTTCGACACCGACTACGTGATTGAGTCGGATTGGGACTACATGTTCGTGGAGGCCTCGGCGGACGGCGGCCAGACCTACACCCAGCTCAAGGGCTATCGGGTCGGCACCGACGAGGAGCTGACGACCCCCGACGACTACCCGGACCCCAACGGGCGCCTGGGGGACTACGGCGGGCTGAAGCACGGCTACACTGGCGACAGCCGGGGCTGGGTGCGGGTCTATCATGACCTGGCCGCCTACGCCGGCCAGGAGATTCGGCTGCGGCTCCGTTACGCCACCGACGCCGGTTTCCTGGAGCGGGGCGCATTCGTGGACAACCTGATGATCCGGGCCGGCGACACGATTGTGCTGGACGATCCGGTGGAGGGCGACGACGCCCACGGCTGGGCGGCCCTGGCCGGCTCCTTCCGGGGCGGCGCCCCGGGCAAGGGCTGGCGCCTGTCCGACGGTACCGACCGCTTCCCCCGCTACTACGTCCTGGAGTGGCGCAACGCCGTCGGCTTCGACACGGGCCTGAAGTACGCCTACAACACCGTCCACTCCGGCCTGACGGAGGACAATCGCACGGACTGGCGGGTCGACAAGGTGCCGTCCAACACGCCGGGGCTCCTGGTGTGGCTGCGGGACACCCGTTTCGAGTACGCCCCGGAGCGGCCGAACAACTACACCCTAACCAACGCCATGTTCCGGTCGCAGCCCAGCGAGGGCCCCAAGGGCGGGTTGCTGGTGGTGGATGCCCACCCCGAGCCCCTTCGGGGACCGCGGAACGGCAAGTTCGAGAATGAGTTCGGCAGCTGGGCATTCCCGCCGAAGGACAACTGGCGGGGGCGGATCCAGGTCACCAACGCCGCCTTCGGTCTGGTGCCCACCGGCGACTTCACCCTGACGGTGGCCACCGGGTCCGAGTCGCCGGAGACGACGATCCTCACTCCGACCCACTACGCCCCCATGCTGGGGGTGCCCGCCTTCCACGACTCCCTCGGCTACTTCCCCGGCGTGGAAGTGCTCCCCGAGCCCATCACCACCTACTCCGACACCGAGCGGCTGCGGTTGAAGCCCTACGCCTTCGTCGACCCCGACGCCAGCACCGTGGTGCCGGCGGCCGGCTACTACCCGCCTCGGACCCCGGCCGGGTTCACCGGCCAGGGGGCGGAGACCAGCCCCCCCAGCGCCGACGTGAGCACCTGCGAGACCTTCTACCTGCGGGGGTCGACGCCGACGTGCGTGAGCCTCGGGGCAATCGACGAGCAGGAGGTCGTGGGCGCCCACAGCGGCAACCCCGGTGACAGCGGCGTTCACCTCGGGTACCACTTCCAGGTCATGCGCCAGGCGGACGATGGCTCGGCAGGCCTGGTGCGGGTGTGGCGCCAGCGGGAAGCCGCCTCGGCCACCGCCGGGATGGCGGCCTTCGACGATACGACCCTGGCCGCCTCGGCCGGGCTGGAGAACGTGGGTGGCGCCTATACGATGACCCTGTACAGCGACTTCGATGAGACCGCCGGGGAGTACGTGGCCGGCAGCGCCACCGAGGGGGCCGTGGCGGTGGCCGTGCCCGCCGTGGAG
>CAZXNP010000345.1:0-2664 GCA_964642035.1 uncultured Anaerolineales bacterium
CCCCTCTCAACCAGATCTCGCAGATCGGTAGTCGCCGTGCGATTGCTCACACCAAACATCTCTCGATAATCCTTGTTACTTAGTTCCCGTCCTTCGTTCACCATCAGCCGCAGCGCCTCAATCTGCCGTTCGGTCAGACCTAGCTCTCGCAGGTTTGTCACCCCGGCCCGAGGCACCAGGTCCAGAATGCGATCTCCCGGACCCCGAAAGGTCGCTTTGAAGAAAGTGCCTCGTTCCTCAAAGATCGGCTCCTCCAGGCCATGCTCTCGCATCAATCGCTTCATCTTCGTGACCCCCGTGCCAAACTGCTCCATCTCCCCGATGTCCCGGAACCGGCGACACAGGGTCTCGTTGCGAGTCACGTGGGAGCCTTCTCCCTCCTAACCCCCCAACTTTGGGGGGAAGGGGGGCAGGGGATCAGCGCTTCCCCCGGGCTCATCACCTCCAGCCGGTCGTCGAAAATATTGACCTGGATGCCGCTGCTATGATTGTAATCTCGATGCGCCATGGCATTTACCAGCGCCTCACGGATGGCATCGTAGGGATACTCGCTCACCTGCACGCTCTCAAACTGCACCACTTTCATTGCCGTGCGGGTGTTTCGCCGGATGAAGCGTTCGGCCTTATCCAGCATTTCCGGCAGCGTGTCGTGGATAATCAACCGATCAATGAAGGCCATCGTCGTCACGCCCTGGAAGCGAGCCAGCTTGACCTCGGCCCGGGGCAAGAAACGTTGTGGATTGCGCCCAAAGAAAAGCAGGCCCGTGTAAGTGGGCGTCAGTTCTCCATCTCGTTCTCGCGCTCCTTCCAGCATCTCGGCAACCACTTGTGGCAGTGAAGCGCCCGGTGGGGTCGCATCGGGATAGGCCTCCTGCCGCCGCCGCAAAAAGTCCTGCACCTTAGCTTCATCCAGATCGGCGTAGGTCGTCCCTTCCACCAACTGCTGGTCAAAAGGCGGTTGACGACGGGCCAACAGCAGCCGCTCGTACTCCGCCCGGCTCATCTGCACGTCGGCAGCACCCACCCGCTTGTAGGCCCGGCCTCGTACCAGGTGCGGCCTATCCTCACTCCTGGGCGCCGTCACCACGATGACAGTCTTGCCATCCAGGTCCACGTACTCCACCAATGGGTAGAGGGTCGGATCAGCGTTGTCGGTGATAGCCTGATTGAGCTACTCATAACTAGACAAAACCTCTTGTAACATCGACACGATCTCCACGGTTGGCAGAGGAGCGATTGCCATGTGCTCTGCGGGGTTTTCGGCTGGATGCAGGTGCCAACCGCGGCTGTTGCCTGCCCTGAGCTTGCCGAAGGGTCGTAGTCAACACCCCAAATGCGCTGCTGGTCACGAATGAGGGCAAAAGCTTTTCACATCCATCGGGCTTGTAGCGCCTCATAATGGCTCAGAAGGGTTACCGCCTTCTCCCAGTCCCAGAAGTCGCTCTCGACATCGTAGGCATAGGAGTCTTGCTTCAGGGTTCCACGCTCGCACTGTCGTGAGAACTCCTCAAATGTCATGCCCCGCTTCAGCTCGAAAGCCTTGATCTGTTGCTTGAGTTGCTGGGTCTTGAGACCAGTGTAGTCGTGCAGCACTCGCCACAAAGCGGTCTCCAGGTCTGGCGTGTCCGTGAGCTTGGTCAACAGCAATCCAGCTTGAGGCGAAAGCGTCATCGTTGGATTGGTATCATTCATGGCTGTTTCCTTCCTCCGTCCTCAAAGCGAGTACTGGACGATATTCGTCGAAAGGATCCTTGACGCAGGAACGGCCTTCGTTGATGGCGTCCACCTTGGCCGCGTCCACGTCGATGCCGGCCACGGGGAAGCCGCTCTCCGCGAAGGCCACGGCCAAGGGGAGACCCACGTAGCCCAGGCCGATGCCTGTACCCCTGGCGCAGACGACCAGGACTGCGTGAGCTTGCCGAAGTGATAGCTACGGTGGCGCTGTGGGTGTTGAGTTTGTGGAGGAGCTTTGTTTGGTATTGAAGGTCATAAAATCCGAATACCCGTATCCTGGATCATGCCGGCCAGCGGATTGTCACGTTAAAGCTCTCTGGCGTGAAAGCGCGCGGTTCGATGCGCTCGTCCGTCCTGGCGGCAAGCTTCATAAGGCCAGCCATTCATCACGTGTGATGCCAACTTGTCTGATTATCTCCCTGATTAAACCCACGCCAATGTCCTTACCACTATGTACCGGAATAGGAATGATCTGGCCGTTCTCAAGATGCACCATGCGCACATGACGGCCTCCGGGGATAGGTCCATCGAAACCCAATCGTCGCAACTTCCGAATAACTTCTCTTGATTTAAGCGGCGTGAGCCGGGACATATTGTTCCTCGATCACGACCTCATCCAGCGATGGGATCGGCAGTCCCATCTGCAAAGCCAGCGTCAAATTACCCTCGATGGCATCACGCAAGTTCTCACGGGCATCCTCGAAAGTCTCTCCCTGAGAAAAAAAGCCTTGAATACCTGGCACACGGGCAACGATTACACCCTGTTCGTCAGGTTTATATACAGCGAGCTTTAATGCCGCTTGTACATACTGAGAGATCGATAACATTCGCACTTTAAGCATAAGACACCTCGACAAGAAATTTTGTGAAACCTATTCTACCGCACTGTCAACACTTAACTGGCCTCATTCCGATCTGCGTCCATCTGCG
>CAZXNP010000346.1:0-2642 GCA_964642035.1 uncultured Anaerolineales bacterium
GTCCACCGTGGACATCCCGGTGCCGCCCGTGGACCGCACCCTCGCAGGGGGGGTGGAGCCCGACCAGGACACCATCGAGCCCGGGGCCGAGGCCCAGGTGTCGGTGCGGGTGCGCGGCCCCGATGGCGCCCCCGTCACCGGGGCGGAAGTGGCCCTCGTTGTCGTCGACGAGGCGGTCCTGTCCCTCACCGATTACTCCATTCCGAACCCCCTGGACACCTTCTACAGCGACCGATATGGCGGCGCCTCGGCCTTCCGCAACCGTCAATGGGTGGCCCTCGCGAAACTGGACCTCGTCCCGAGGGCCGATGTCGTGGCCGAGTCCGCCAACGACGGCGCCCTGCACATGCGAATGGGCCTGGCCGCGCCGACGGCGACGGCGGCCCCCGGCCCCGGCGGCGCGTTGGCGGTGGCGGCGCAATCGCCCTTCCGGGAGAGGGCGGACTTCGACCCGGTGGCCGCCTTCGAGGCCGATCTCGTTACCGATGACTCCGGCCGGGTCGCCGCCGCCATCCAGCTGCCGGACAACGTCACTCGCTATCGCATCACGGCGGTGGCCACCGACGGAGGGCGACTCTTCGGCCTGGCCGAGACGACCATCACCGCCCGGCTACCCCTGGTGGTCCGTGCTGCGCCGCCCCGGTTCCTGAACTATGGCGACGCCTTCGAGCTGCCGGTGGTGGTCCAGAACCAGACGGGTGAGGATCTAGAGGCGGACGTGGTGGTGCGGGGTTCCAACTTGGATCTGGAAGAGCCCGCCGGCCGCCGGGTCGAGGTGCCCGCCGGAGATCGGGTGGAGGTGCGTTTCCCCGGCGCGGCGGTACTGCCCGGGCAAGCGGTGGTACAGATCGCCGCCGCCTCTGGAGACCTCCACGACGCCCAGCGCCTGGCGTGGCCAGTCTGGACCCCGGCCACCACCGAGGCCTTCGCCACCTATGGGTCCATTGCCGACGGTGCCACGGTCCAGCCCGTGGCCCGCCCCGGGGAGGCGGAGCCGGGATTCGGCGGCCTGGAGCTGACCCTGTCGTCCACCGCCCTCGCCAACCTGACCGACGCCTTCATCAACCTCCATCGCCACCGGTTCGAGGGGGCCGAGGCCGTGGCCTCGCGCCTCCTGGCCACCACGGCCCTGGAGGACGTCCTGGCCGCCTTCGCCGCCGAGGGCTTCCCGGGGCAGGCGGAGGTGGAGGCCTCGGTGGCCGATGACATCGACGCCCTGGCCGCCCTCCAGACCTACGACGGCGGCTTCCACTGGTGGCGCGGCGGCCCAGAGCAGAGTAGTCCCTTCCTCACCGTCCACGTGGCCCACGCCCTGGCCCGGGCCGAGGCGAAGGGTCACCGGGTACCCGAGGCTGTAGTGGATCGCGTTGCTGACTACTTGAACCAGCTGCCCTCGCACCTGGACGAGGCGGACGTCCACGGCCGGGCCCGGGATGCCATCAGCGCCTACGGTCTCTACGTCCGGGGCCTGGGGGGCGAAGATGTGGTGGCCGAGGCCCGGGAGCTGTACCGCGCCGCCGACGACCCGGGGCTTTCCACCCTGGGCTGGCTCCTGGCCGTCTTGGCCCACGATCCGGACCCCGACGTCCGCGCCGAAATCCTCCGGACCCTGAACAATCGGGCCGGCGAGGAGGCCGGCACCGCCCAGTTCACCGTCAGCTACGTCGAGGAGGACGCGGCCGTGATCCTGGCCACGAACCGCCGGGCCGACGCCGTGGTCCTCGACGGCCTAGTGGCCGCCGACCCCACCAACCCCTTGATCGAGAAGGTCGTGCGGGGCCTCTTGGCCCATCGCACCCGCGGCCAGTGGGGATCAACCCAGGAGAACGCCTGGGTTCTCCTGGCCCTGGACGCCTACTTCCGCGCCTTCGAGGGCGACACCCCGGCCTTCTCCGCCTCGGCCTGGCTGGGGTCGGACTTCCTGGGTGAGCTGGCGTTCGCGGGGCGGTCCCCGGACCGCAAGGAGATTGACGTCCCCCTGGCCGCCTTGCCGGCCGAGACGTCGGATCTGCTCCTGGCCAAGGATGGCCCGGGGCGCCTCTATTATCGCCTCGGCCTGCGCTATGCGCCGGCGGACCTGCCCTTGGAGCCTGTGTCCTCGGGCTTCGACGTGGATCGCGAGTACGAGGCGGTGGACGACCCCTCCGACGTGACGCGAGGCGGCGACGGCATCTGGAACATCAAGGCCGGGGCCCGGGTGCGGGTTCGCGTCGGCCTGGTGGCCCAGACGCGGCGCTACCACGTGGCCCTGGTCGACCCCTTGCCGGCGGGGCTGGAGGCCTTGAACCCGGACCTGGTGGTGACTGAGTCCGTGCCCCCGGCGCCCCCGGGGGGTGAGCTGCCCCTGTGGTACAGGTGGTGGCACTGGTACGACCTGTGGTGGATCCGGGACGAGGGCGTGACGGCCGTGACCCGGATGCTCCACCCCGGAGTATACGACCTGTCCTACGTCGCCCAGGCCACCACACCTGGTACCTTCCATGTGGCTCCGGCCAAGGCCGAAGAGCTGTATCAGCCGGAGACCTTCGGCCGATCGGCATCGGACACCGTAGTCGTGCGGTAGAGCCAACCGGCCCCCTAGGGCGATGCGGGGCGCTCCGGACGGTGCCGGTCGTGCATCTTGAAGGCGCGGCGGAGGATTT
>CAZXNP010000347.1:0-2640 GCA_964642035.1 uncultured Anaerolineales bacterium
GGGTGTGGGAGCTCGCGCGCGGCTCGCCCTGCCCCACTGGGCCCCCCGCCGTGGGCCGGAGGCCTCTGGGTCCGGGCGCGGCCGGGGAGGCCCTGCCCCGGGCCATGGCCCGGACCGGCCGCCGCCTGGACCCCGCCGACGCGGATCTCCTGTATGAGGTGTCAGGGGGAGTACCAGCGGCGCTCCAGGCGGCGGCCTTCTGTATGTTCCATGGGCAGAATCACGGTGTCGGCCGCGCCACCTTGGCCCGCCAGGTGGCCGCCGCCGCCAGGGAGACGCTGTCTCCGGCCGGCCCACGGCCCGGAGCTGAGGAGCGGGGCGCCCAGTCCGGCGACGGCCGGGGCGGCGACGGGGTAGTCGTGGACAGGGCCAGCGGCGAGGTCTACGTCAACGGCCGCCGCGTCGAGGCCCTGACGGCCCTCGAGTACAATCTCCTGGAATGCCTTGCCGCCAGCCCGGGGCGCCTGCGAACCAAGGCAGAAATCGTCCGCGAGGTCTGGGGGGAGGAACTGGCCGACGACTCCAGGGTGGAAAAGCTCGTCAGCCGCCTGCGGCGCAAGGTAGAGCCCGTACCGGGGCGGCCCCAGTACATCAGGACTGTCAGGGGCAGGGGCTACCGACTCGTTGTTCCCGGCCGAACTCCTGGCTAGCCCAGCTCGGAGATCAGCTCCCTCACACTGCCGGCGCTAGCCGCCAGGGCCGCCTGCTCGTCGGCGCTCAGGGAGATCTGAATGATGTCCTCTATTCCACCGCGGCCGATCTTCACGGGCACGCCGAAGTAGATTCCGGAGAGGCCATACTCGCCATCGAGATAGGCGGCGCACGGCCGGATCTTCTTTTGATCCCGCAGCACGGCCTCGGTCATTTCGGCCAGGGCCGCCCCCGGGGCGTAGTAGGCGCTGCCGTTACCCAGGAGCTTGACTATCTCCCCGCCGCCCATTCGGGTGCGGGCGACGATGCGGTTGATGGTGTCCTTGTCGAAAACCTCCGTGATCGGCACGCCCCCGACGGTGCTGTATCGGGGCAGGGGCACCATGTCGTCGCCATGGCCGCCCAGCACGAAGGCGTGGGTGTCGCCGAAGGCGACGTCGGCCTCCATGGCGATGAAGGCCCGCATCCGGGCGGTGTCGAGGATCCCAGCCTGGCCGAACACCCGCTCGCGCGGGAAGCCACTGGTCTGCAACGCCACGTAGCACATGGCGTCCAGGGGATTCGTGAGCACGATCAGATGGGCGTTGGGGGACGCCGCCACGGCCTTCTCGGTCACCGCCGCCACGATCTTCGCGTTGGTGTTCAGGAGGTCCGAGCGGCTCATGCCCGGCTTGCGGGGCAGACCGGCGGTTATGATCACCACGTCTGATCCGGCGGTGGCGTCGTAGTCCGTCGTGCCCTCGATACGCACCTCGTAGCCTAGGACCGGAGCAGCCTCCTGCATGTCCAGGGCTTTGCCCTTTGGCATCCCCCCCAGCTGTGGAATGTCGACCAGCACGACGTCGGCCACGTCCCGCTGAGCCAGGAACAACGCCGCCGTGGAGCCAGTGTGCCCGGCGCCAATCACGCTCACCAGGGGTCTTGAGTGGGTTCCCATGTCACATCCTCTCTACTATGGCGTCGGCGAACTCCCGTGTGCCGACCTTGGTGGCGCCCTCCATCTGACGAGCCAGGTCATAGGTGAGCACCCTATCCGCAATGGCCGCCGCCACGCCTTTCCTCACGAGCTCGGCGGCCTCATCCCAACCAAGATGCTCCAGCATCATGACACCCGACAGCGTTATGGCCGTCGGATTCACCTTGTTCTGCCCCGCGTACTTGGGGGCCGTGCCGTGGACCGCCTCGAACACGGCCACGTCGTCGCCCATGTTGGCGCCGTGGGCGATTCCTAGACCGCCAACCTGCGCCGCCGCCGCGTCGGACAAGTAGTCGCCGTTCAGGTTGGGCAGGGCCAGCACGTGGTACTCGTCGGTGCGAGTCAATAGCTGCTGCAGCATGTTGTCGGCGATCCGATCCTTGACGACCACCAGGCCGTCCGGCAAGTGGCCGTCATGATCGCGCCAGAGCTCTGCCTCCGTCACCGTCCGATCGCGGTACTCCTCGGCGGCGAGCTCATAGCCCCAGTCTCGAAAGGCCCCCTCGGTGTACTTCATGATGTTGCCCTTATGAACCAGAGTGACGCTCTTCCGGCCCCGGGCAAGGGCGTAGTCGAGGGCCTTGCGCATCAGGCGCTTTGTCTGGGTCTCGCTAATCGGCTTGACCCCCACTCCCGTGACGTCAGGGTAAGGCAGGTCCACATCGAGCTCGTCGGCCAGGAAACGGAGCAGCCGCCTGGCCTCCGGCGTTCCTGCCTGCCACTCGACCCCAGCGTAGACGTCCTCCGTGGCCTCCCGGAAGAGAATCATATTCATCCGCTCTGGATGCTTGACCGGACTCGGGATGCCGGGGATCCAATAGACCGGCCGTACGTTGGCGTACAGGTCGAGGCCGCGGCGAATGGCGACGTTCAGGCTGCGGATTCCGCCGCCCACGGGGGTCGTCAGGGGGCCCTTGATGCCTACCAAGTAGTCGGCGAAGGCGCCCAAGGTGTTCGCCGGCAGCCACTCCCCGGTCTCGTTCATGGCCTTTTCGCCGGCCAAGACCTCCATC
>CAZXNP010000348.1:0-2623 GCA_964642035.1 uncultured Anaerolineales bacterium
GGTGCCCGAGTGGGGGTGTGGGGGTGGGGTCCGGTGTCCCTGCCGCGGAGCCGCCCGGGCCGGGGTTTCTGCTGCTCCCGGCGGCGGCCCTGGTGATGGCGGCTTTGTCAGCCCTCCGGGGTGCTGAGGCGCCCGCTACGGGCCCGGTGCCCGCCGAATCGGGCTCTCCAACGGCCCAGGTGTTGGCCGCGAACGGCTGCACGGGGTGCCATGGTGTCGACGGTAGTGAGAGCCCCAGGCGGCCCAGGGCACCGACCCTCGACGGTGCCCTGGCGACAGCCGCCGCGCGGTTAGCGTCCCCGGGCTACGACGCCGCCGCCACGACGCCTCTGGAGTACCTTCGGGAGTCCGTGGTGGACCACTGCACATGGGTCGTGCCAGGGTATTCATGTTCCGGAGTCAAGGCCTACGGCAACTGGCTCAGCCCGGACGATTTGGAGGCTGTGGTGGCCGCCGCGGCCGCGTTGCCGGCCACGCAATGAGCATGCCTCCAGATCCTCGGTACAACCCCGGCGAGGATGCTGGTCCCTTGGTCCGCGGACTGTTGGGCGGTCTCGCCGGCGCCATGGCGGCACTGGCCCTCGACGCCGCCATCCCCGGGCCGTTGGTGACTCCTGGGGGGAGCGGTCACACCGCCCTGACGTGGGCCGTCCTGGCCGCGGAGGCTGCAGGGGCCGGGGCGTCGCGCCCAGGCATCGGGGCGGCAATCGTGATCGGGATCGGTGGCCTTGCCGGCCTCGGCTTTGCCTACGGTCGATTCAGGCGCCACGTTCCCGGTCCCGCGTGGCTGCGGGGCGCCGCCTGGGGGGTCTTTCTGGCCCTGATCGCCGCCCCGGCCCTGCTTCCCCGAGGCGTGGCTCTCATGCCTGGCGATGCGGCGGGGAGCCTCATAGCGGCCGGCGTGGCCATCGGTGAGATCGTGGGCGGCCTGGCCCTGTACGGTGCCGTCGTCGGTTGGGTTAACCCGGGTGGAGATCGTGCTTCGCCCGGTTCACTGGTGGCGGCCACAGCTGCCGTGGCCTTCATCGGGGCGGTGGCCGGCTGCCGCGGCGCCTCCCGAGAAGGGTTGCCTTCTCCTGCGCGCACGCCCCTGCCGGTGGCCAAGGGAAGGTCGGCGGAGTTGCCGGCGGCCATGGCCGTGGCCGCCGCCGGAGGCGTCACCTTTGCCCGGCACTGCAGCCAGTGCCACGGCCAGAACGGCGCCGGTGACGGCCCTGGCTCCGCGGTGCTGGATCCAGCCCCCCCAGACCTCACTGACAGCGAATACATGTGGCGCCAGCGGCCCAACTACTACTACGGGGCCGTGGTAAGGGGCGTGCCCGGCACGGCCATGCTGCGGTGGGATCATGTGCTGGATCCCATGCAAGCCTGGGATGTGGCCTACTTCGCCTGGAGCAGAGCCGTGACCGCCGAAGACCTCCAGCGGGGCGCGGCCGTGTACGAAGCCGAGTGCTCCACGTGCCACGGTCCAGATGGCGCCGCAATGAAGTCGGCGGAACTCAACTTGCCCGATCGCGCGGCATTATCTAGAGGGGAGACGGAGGCGGAGATCGGCGCTGCCCACCCGTCCCAATGGAGGCGCCTGTTGGAAGCGGACAGGCGCGCCTTGGTCGAACACGTGGCCGCCCTGATCTACGAGCCGGCTGCGGGTCAGCAGCCATAGCATCATCGGGTCGCCGACTGCCCCTGGCATCTTGCTCCCAGGGCCCGGTGGGCGGCGCACAGCTCCGGGGCCCTATAATGTCCGGTCATGGTGCGATCGAGGCTGCTGGCCGCCGTCATTACGGCCACGCTCCCCGCGGCCGCCGCGGGACCTCCAGTTCAGGCTGCGGAAGCGGGATCGCTTCGCCTGGCCTCGGGGGCCGTCACCTGGGAGGGCGCTTCCGGGGAGGCACCCTGCACGGCCCGGGTCAGGAAGGACGCGGCGCCGGGGGTTGTGTTGCTGGGTGACGAGGTCGAGGTGCGCCTCCAATTGAGCCTGGCATGCGGCGCCGAGGCGGTGCCCTTCGACGCGGTGCTCGTCATCGACCGATCCACTTCGATGCTCGGTGCTCCCATCGCGGCCGCGCGGCAGGCGGCGCTGGAGTTTGTCCGACTGTCGGATCTGGCTCGGTCTCGCATTGGCGTGGTGTCCTTCGCCGAGGTCGCCCGGGTCGACGCCCGCCTTTCCACGTCGCGGCTGTACTTGACGGGCGCCATTGGCGCTTTGGTGGCCCGGGGGAGCACGGACATCGCCGCGGGCCTCAGGGTTGCCGGCTCCCTGCTCCAGAGCCAGGCCGCCGGCAGGGTGCCGGTGATCATCCTGCTCAGTGATGGCTTCAATCGCAATGGCGCCGCGGCAGTGCGCCAGCAGGCGGCCTACCAGCGGGATCGTGGCATCACCATAGTCACCATCGCCATGGACTTCGGGGCCAACGTCGAGCTCATGGCCACCATCGCGTCGTCACCGGATCTCGCGTACGTGGCGCCCCGGAGCGGGCACCTGGTGGCAATCTACAAGCGTATAGCAGGCCGGCTGGCGGCGGTGCAGGCCCGGGACTTGGTGGTGGGAGACTACCTGCCCCCAGGCATGGACCTGGTGGGCGGATCGCCTCCGCCGTCCCCCGCTAGCGCGCGCTTAGGG
>CAZXNP010000349.1:0-2617 GCA_964642035.1 uncultured Anaerolineales bacterium
CCACAATGGTGAGTCAACTTTCTGAGTAATGTATCTAAGCGCTGCTCTCCTCATGTAAACTAATATCGTGAATTCAGCATCCGTCACCAAATAACAAACCTGCCAACGGAATAAAAGACATGGGGAAACGCAGCGATACCGATAAAGCCATACGCAACATTATGAATTGGGCGGATCGACCTGAGTGGTCGGACGAACAGGCGGCTGTGTTCGATGCCCATCTTGCTCCCGTTTATGACCGTATCGACACCAACCAAGAAGAACTCGACCAGGAACTTACAGAACACGGTTATGGGGGCATGCTGTTTGGTATGATGTTCGAGGATTTTCTCAGCCGCCGCTTATCGCCGGATGACAAGAATATCATCGATGATTATCTTAGACGTCGCGGTTGGCGCGAGAGTGTTCCCGGTCGCCGTTATCTGCAACAGCTTCGAGATTCTGTGCTCTCTCTCTACGAGGTGGTCGAGGTCTCCCCCAGACATCATTGTGACATACGCGACCTGGTGCGTGATGGAAAGACTATCCGTGTCCATGAACACAAGGGCACACAGAACCTCGTCAAGTGGGACCGGATCGCGGCCCGTGTATTGAATACGAATGGCAAGTATCTCTTTACCGGCGGCATCCTGCCATTTACCCAGGAAGCGGCACAAAGCCTGCTCAGGGTGCTGACTGAGTCACGAAAACAATTCAATAAAAAACTCCCACGAATGGTAGGCAAGGAATCCATGGCCAAAATGTTGTCATCGAAAGACCTGGACGAACTATTTCTGCGGGACGCCTGTCCTGCCTTCACCTCCACCTGGCTCATGCATACCCTGGAACGCCTGCATGCACCGTTGCCTGAAATGGTCAACCGTGACGGCGATGCGCTGGTGTTTACTGAGACCCGTTTTCCGTTTCTTGCGGAACAACTCGAAGAAATTACCGCACGCCTGAATGCCACACCCGAATGGGAACACGACAATCCGGATGAACTCTTTTGGAATTGGTTTCCGGAACCGGATGCCATCGGCAACAAACCACAACGTGGCATGGCCATCGAAACCTTTCAAGACGGACAACTCCCGATCAACGGCACACTGGAATTGACGCCAGGGGTATTGACGCTTACCACCAACTCCTTGGAACGGGCGAAGCGCGGAAAGGATGTGCTGGAAGCGCTCCTGCAAGGTCTCATCGGGCCAGCCCTGAGCAAGCTTCAAACGCCTGAACAACTGATGGCGGAGAATGAAATCCGCCAACAAGATGATGACAATCGGGAGCCGACAGATACTATTGATCCGGAAATTGCAGCTGAGATTATCAACAATACCCTGGATCAACACTACCGCCAGTGTCTGGATGAACCCATTCCCGCGCTAGATAACAAAACCCCGCGGCAATGCGCAAAGAGCAAAAAGGGGCGGGAAAAGGTCATAGAATGGTTAAAACATCTGGAAAACAACGAACTGCGCCGCGCCGCCGGTAAGGGACAAGAGCCGTACGACAGTAGCTGGATGTGGGATGAACTGAAATTGGCCAAGTACCGGAATTAATCCTGTAGGGTGTTGATTTGCATGCTCGATTGACCCACTTATAGTGGTGAATTGCAGTTAATAACTGCACCACCGATTGTTAATAACTGCGTGAGCTTGGTATCCATTTAAGGGAACAAAATTCAATGTAAATTAACACATATGAGGTTTTTGCGCCCTACAGGGGTATGTGGTAAAAATAACATTGGATAAAACTTTATAATACAATTAGTTAGCTTAATTTTGTGTCTCTGGGCATCCGTTATTCTTATTTTAGGTTGATACTCCAATTAGAATCTTATTTGACAATATGTCAGATATGACATACTATTATAATGTATGAGTGACAATGATAAGCCCTTAGTTTGGCTACATGGAGAGGTAAAGACACCTCCATTTACGTCTTCAGCAAGATTAGAGGCAGGTTTCTTACTTAGGCAGTTGCAACAAGGTGATAAGTTGCAATTACCCCAATCTAGATCTATGCCGAATATTGGGAATCGTTGTCATGAGTTAAGGATAAACGACGAAAATCTGATATGGAGGATTATCTACCGTATCGATGTAGATGCAATAGTGATTCTTGAAGTCTTTGACAAAAAGACCAAACAGACTTCAAAAAAAGTAATTGATGTATGCAAAGATCGAATAAAGGTGTATGACCATGAAAGCAAGTAAAAAGAAAAAACTTGAAAAAGCAGGATGGAAGGTAAGTTCGTCAGGTGAATTTCTCGGGCTTTCCCCTGAGGAGTCAGCTTATATTGAAATGAAGCTTGCCTTATGCAATTCAGTAAAGCACACACGCCAGAAGAAGCGACTTAGCCAAGTTGCGTTTGCTAAGAAGATTGCTTCTAGTCAATCACGTGTAGCGAAGATGGAATCAGGAGACCCGTCTGTATCAATCGACCTTGTTCTTAAATCATTATTTGCTTTGGGAGTTTCTAGTGAGGATGTGGCTCACGCTATTACAAGTAAGTAGTTCATTAGTTCATCGACCCTGTAAATAATTCTGTGTAACTTGTCCCTTCTATTTATTCATCCTCACAGTAATCACGCTGCCATTCGTGTGTATTCGTGATGCAAGCCACCCACCCGAG
>CAZXNP010000350.1:0-2613 GCA_964642035.1 uncultured Anaerolineales bacterium
AAGCATTTTGAGGGCTTTCAACCCCGGACGAACTTCTATCTGGGGATTTGGGAAAGATGAAAACTTGAACCTACTTGTCCGATTAGACAAACAGAAATCTACCGATGTGCAGGTTATTGACGGCTACGTGCGACAGCAGGATGGTACTGTCCTGGATACGGAGGCGAATGTTGTGTGGCTGATATCAATCGAAGGGACGATGGACTGGGAACAGGCAAATCGTCACTTGAGAAAAGTCAATCGACAACAATACTACGGGCATGGCGATTGGCGCATACCTAATAAAGAAGAGCTGCTACGAGTGGCTGCTTTTGTTAAAACACACCCCGGATTCTTTAAAATGGAGAATACCTGGGCCTGGTCATCAACACAAGATGGACCGATGAGCGCATGGGCCATCAACATGGACCATGCAAAACCAGCATGGGATGATTTTGATGAATCGGCCAACTGTAAAAACTTCGGCCATCCGTTTGCAGTAAGGCTGATTCGCAGCAACAAATAAATTTTATGGTTTTTTACCTCGAAGGAGAAAGAAAATGAAGAGAAATATTGTTCTGTTATTGTTCCTTGCTACTCTCTACGGTTGTGTACCGATGAATAATTCATCTGGTTCGTCAGATGGTTCGGGTATTTCGCTGCGCTGGGAAATGTATCCGAACCCCAGAAAGGCAACGATCAACCCAGGGGAAGAAATCATCTTCAAGCTAAGTTCAATAACAACAACCAGCCAGGCGCATATGCTAACGATGGTGTTCGGCGATGGCACTTCCAGCGATGCGGAAACCTCTTGTGTCAGTAAAGGGACCGCCGCTTATCAATGTAGCCCTGTTCATTTCTCCCACATATACAACGAAGACAATTTTTATCACCCGTACGTAAAGTTTGAACGAGGAATGTATCCTGGCGACCCGATAAGAAAAGAAACCTCTTTTATTATCTCGCCAGTGGTTAAGACAGATGAGGAATTGAAGGAATTGGCCTTTAACGATTCAGTTCAGAAATTTCAGGAAGGGATAAAAGAGGTCGTTGGAAAACGAAATCCCGAAAAAATTCGATTCGCCCTTACAAGCTCAAGAAACGCCAACTTCGAGTATGGAAAATCGGAAGCAGATAAGCGCGACATAGCTATCGTGAAAAAATTGACAACAGCACTGGTAAACGATGGTTTCAGCGTTCTCGAAAAGAACCCGCAATCCTTGATACGTTTGGCCCATGAATCGATTGTAAAAAAAGACAGTTCCGGACGCCCAACAGATGAATATCAAGATTCTTTGGAATATGGTTTGCGAACCGAATACAGCGATCCCAGTCACCCGTTTGTATATGGCGAGAAGGATTAGCGGCTCATTGAAAATGAAATCCGCAACAGAGTCTTGTTGTCCGTTAGCTCCGTAATAGGGGTAAGGGCCCGGCACGCGATCCTTTTGAGTGATCGGACGCCGTTGGCTGTCAAGAAACTCAACAAGCTCGCCCAATGGCTGGATCGGGTAGCCATTCTTGATCGACTCGCGAGAAATCACTTCAGCATCCCCTCCAGTTCCTTCCGCCCTGCCGCGATCTCCACCTCCAGCGTCGCCAGCCGCTGGAGAATTTCCTGTGGCGAGTCATGTTCGACCGCCTCGTATTCCACTTCCTTGTAGCGGTTGATGGACAGGTCGTAGTCGTTGCCGGCGATCTCGGCCTTGGGCACCAGGAAGCTGCGGTCGGTGCGTTTGCGCTGCGTCTCGGCCTTGCCCCCGGATCGAAGGTCCTGCCAGCGGGCGAGGATGTCGGGCAGGTCGTTCTTGTCCGGCTGCGGCGTGCGCTTGTCGTCCAGGGAAAAACCGTCGGCCTGCATGTCGTAGAACCAAACGTGGTCCGTGCCGCCGGAGTTGGTCTTGGTGAACAGCAGGATCGCGGTGGAGACGCCGGCGTAGGGCTTGAACACGCCCGAGGGCATCGAGATGATGGCGTCGAGCTTCTGGACCTCGACCAGAATTTTCCGCAGCGTCTTGTGGGCCTTGGACGAGCCGAACAGCACGCCGTCGGGCACGATCACCGCCGCCCGTCCGCCGGTCTGCAGCAGCCGCAGGAACAGGGCCAGGAACAGCAGCTCGGTCTTTTTCGTCTTGACGATCTGCTGCAGATCCTTGGCGGTGGACTCGTAGTCCAGGCTGCCGGCAAAGGGCGGATTGGCCAGCACCAGAGAGAACCGCTCGGCGTCGTCCTGATCGGACTGGGCCAGCGAATCGCGGTAGCGGATGTCGGGGTTCTCCACGCCGTGCAGCAGCATGTTCATGCTGCCGATGCGGAGCATGGTGCTGTCGAAGTCGTAGCCGTGGAACGTGCCGGAGTTGAACTTGCGGCGGCTGGCGGCGGTCTTGTAGATGGCGTCGCCGTGGTGCTGGCGGAGGTACTCCGAGGCGGCGATCAGGAACCCGGCGGTGCCGCAGGCCGGGTCGCAGATCACGTCCTTGGGCGTGGGCGCGGTCATGTCCACCATCAGCCGGATGATGTGGCGCGGGGTGCGGAACTGGCCGTTCTGCCCCGCGCTGGCGATCTTGCCGAGCATGTATTCGTAGAGGTCGCCCTTGGTGTCGGCGTCGGCCATGTCGATGCCGTCGAGCTGGT
>CAZXNP010000351.1:0-2609 GCA_964642035.1 uncultured Anaerolineales bacterium
CCGTGGGGGATCAGCCCTTGACGGCCACGGTGGCCCCCATCCTCGATGATCTGTGCCCGGTGCGTCCCGGCCGGCCCACCCCCGACCCGAACCTGAGCAACAACATCGAACGGGCGTCGGTGACCATCCTAAATGCCGGCCTGACGGTGAAGAAGACGGTGTCCTTCAACGGCCAGTGCCCCGGCCTGGCGGGGAGGGTGACGGCCCGGGCCGGCCTGCCGGTGACCTGGTGCCTCGAGATCACCAACAGCGGCAACACCTACCTGGATCAGATCGCGGTGGTGGACACCCTCACAACCCGCCTCGGTAGCCGGGTGGTCTTCACCGACACTATCACCAGCGGCGCCGATCCGCTGTTGCCCGTGGCCCCCGGCGAGACGGTGATGCGCCAGTACACCACCGCCCCTCTCCTGGGGGAGGAGTGCGGCATCGCCACCAACCTCGTTGAGGTGGCGGGGGTGCCCACCAATGCCGGCAGGTCCGTCTTCGACTGCGTGGTGGCCCCGGCGGCCACGGACAGTGTGCGGATCGACGTGCCGTGCGCGGGAGTCGACTTCCGCCTGCAACTGCCGGTCCTCGAGAACGCCGAGTGCGAGACCTGGATCCAGGTCCAGAACGTGGGCAACGTCGACACCAAGGCCGTCCTGGTGTTGTGGGGCGAGGCCGGCTTCTGCCCGCCCCAGGCCGCAGGTCCCTTGAAGATCGAGTGCTCCGGGTTGCTCAGGCCCGGGGCCGCCTGGTCCTTCGCCCCGGCCCTGCTGCCTGCCGGGATCCAGAGCGGCATCGTCTACAGCGTGAATGCCACCGACCGGGTGACGGACTCCCGGGGTAACTCGGTGCCCTTCGCCGACCTCGTGTGCCGGGTCCTGAGCGATCTGGTCCTGGGGGATAGCGATGAGTGGTTGCTCTTCGACGAGGCCTACCGCAACCACGGCGTGTACTACGGCCCGTGGGACCCGAGCGGCCATCAGGTGGCCCTCGACTTCGGCGCCCACCAGGGGCAAGCCCTGGCCACCACCGTCAATCGCCAGTGCCCGGACCCGACGGATCCCAACGTGACGGTCAACGCGGCCTACACCGGCGTCTCCAGCGATGAGGAGGGGGCCCGGGATCCGCGCTTCGGCGGCTACACCTACTACGCTCCCCTGGTGTTGGCCGATGTGGGGGATCTGGACTCGTGGATCTGGATCCAGAACTCCGGCATCCAGTGCACCAGCCTCGAGATCTGGTTCAAGGCCCAGGACAACTGCCTGCGGCCGATCTTGGGGGACGTCCTGTCCCTGGCCCCCGGAGAGAGCGTCCACTTCGACCCCAACACCGTGGTTGGTCCGGGGTGGACAGGCAGCGCCTGGATCCGGGGCAGCCAGCCGCTGGGGGTAGTGGTGGACACCATGGGGGCCAACCACTTCACCAGCTACAAGGGGGTCACTGGTGCCGTGGACTCCCTGGGCTTCAACTTGGGGGCCCAGGTGAACTACGCGCCCTTGATTTACAGCGAGCAGCAGGGGTGGGACACGGCCATCACGGTGCAGAACATGTCGTCCACCACGAACGCCCGGGTCAAGGCCATCTTCCTCGACCGGAGTGGCGACGTGGTCACGACCCTGGTGGACTGGATCTGCCCCCGGGGCGCCAACACCTTCTTCCTGCCGACCATCGCCGGCATCCCCGGCAACTGGGTGGGCAGCGCCCGCATCGAGAGTCAGGAGTGGTGGACCCCCGGTGACCCCCTGGTGGACCCGCCGCGGATCCAGTCGGTGGTCACCCTGGACAAGTGGGATGATCCGGCCCGCACCGCCCGGCGCGAGGCGGTGGCCTACAACGCCTTCACCGAGCGCACCACCCTCGACTGGCAACTAGGCCGAGGTGACGGCACCGACGGCTCCGCCGTCTTGGCCCTGCCCCTGTTGGCCAAGGAGAATCGGGGCATCACCTCCGAGATCGCCGTGGCCAACCTGGTGGCCAAGCCGGGCTTCACGGACTTCGCCCTCTACCTGTACGACCAGAACGGCCTTCTCGACTTCGTGTGCGAGAAGCTGAACGAGTACCAGGTGGAGTACATCGACTTGGCCAGCTGGGGCTACATCGCCCCCCACTGGCTGGGCTCCGGGGTGGTGTCGGCGGTCTTCTGGGAGCACGACGTCTTCGACGATCAGGGCCAGTTCGTGCGCAACATGGTGGGCCTGGGGGCTGTCGGGGTGGAGCGCATCGGTGGCACCCTGGGCGGGGGCGACATTCCGGGGGATGAGTCCAAGGCCTGGGAGTCCTTCCCGATCTACGACTTCTTCCTCGAGGTGGCGCCGCCCAGCTGTCCATAGGGGTTCTCGGCCCGGCTACCAAGGAGTCCGCGGCAACCGGACGGGGGAGGGGCACTCGCTGCCCCTCCCCTTGCCGTGGGGGGCGCCCGGCGCCGCCTGGGCCTGGCGTCTCGTCGGGGCCGGCGGAGTGGAGTATCGTTTTGGAGGCCCCGGGCGTCTGTTAGCGTGTCGCCGGCGCCCGCCGGCCCTGGCTGATTGCCGGGGTTGGCCGGCCTCCGGCTATCGGGGCGCTCCTGTCCCCCGCCCCGCGGCCCACCGCACGCGACACTCCAAGAGCCCTCGATGCCGGCG
>CAZXNP010000352.1:0-2606 GCA_964642035.1 uncultured Anaerolineales bacterium
TCGTTCTGGCGGTGTCGCGAGAAGGGGGCCGGCGACCTGTCCCGCCCCGTCACGGGGGAAGTGACCGCCGTCAACGAGGCCCGGGCCGACGCCCCGGAGCTTGTGAACGACGCCCCCTACGGCGAGGGCTGGATGCTCGTCGTGGCCGTGGAAGATCCGGGGACCCTGGACGGCCTCCTAGACGCCGCGGCGTACGCCAAGCTGGTTGCCGAGGCCGACTGACCTGGAAGCCCACGAGGGACGCCGGGTGTCGAGGCCCGAGGACCCGCCGGCCGCCCGGACCTCGGCTTCGCCCCATGCCGAGGGCGACGCCCCCGCCGGGGTCGTGCCGGTTTGGTCCGGCGCAGATCTGGATGTCCATGTGGTGTCTGACGGCCTGTATTGGAACGATGGCGGCGCGATGTTCGGTGTTGTGCCCCGGGTCCTCTGGGAGCGCCACGTTGCCGCCGACAACCGCCACCGGGTGCCCCTGGCCCTGAACTGCCTGCTCATCCGGGACCGGGGCACCGTTGTTCTCGTGGACACCGGTTACGGCACCAAGCTCTCGGCCAAGGAGCACGACATCTTTGGCCTGGATCCCCGGCGACCCGGCCTCGCCGCGGCCCTTGCCGCCCTGGGGGTGGCTCTCGAGGATGTGGACGTTGTGGTCAATACCCACCTCCACGGCGACCACTGTGGCGGCAATACCCTGGTCCGGGACGGCAGGGTCGTGCCGGCTTTTGTGAAGGCGCGGTATGTCGTCCAGCGCCAGGAGTACGCCGACGCCCGGTTCCCCAATCTCCGCACCCGGGCCACTTACGCGGCGGACAACTTCCTACCCGTGGAAGAGGCGGGTCAGCTCGAGATCGTGGACGCCGACGTGACCATCACCGACCGGGTCCGGGGCTGGGTGACCAGGGGCCACACCCGGAGCCATCAGTGCGTGGTGGTGGAGCCTGAAGGGGCGCCCCCCATCCTCTTCCTCGGGGACCTGGCGCCCCGGACCATCCACCTGGAGCGGCCGCCTTGGGTGCCGGCGGTGGACGTGTTGCCCCTCGAGAGCCTGGTGTCCAAGGTGTCGGTGGCCCGGTGGGCGGTGGCTCGAGGGGCGGTGTGCGTCTTCCAGCACGACGACGAAACGCCCGTGGGCCGAGTGGAAGCCGATGGGCGCCGCTTCCGGGTTCTGGCCGGCCCGGGTCCGGCACGGGCCGAGGAAGGGCAGTGACGGATCACCCGGAGGCCCCGGGGCAGCTAGTGGATACCCTCTCCTTGGGGGCTGTGTCGTGGCTTCAGACGATTGGCGGGTGACTGGCGGTTAATGATGTGCGCCCCCAGGACGTCATGGGTCTTGAGTCCCAGGAGGCGCGGGTCACGGACATGGACATGGTCAGAGCGGGATGTGATGGCAGCGAGCTGTCTCGGGACCCAAGCCGGGGACCGGCCGTGGCCGGCAATGGGGGCGAGGTGACCATCTCGGAGGCCTCACGGCGGGCCTCGCGGCCCGGCCGCGAGGCCAGTTCCATCGAGGCCATGTACCGCGCCCACGCCCGCGACGTCTTCGCCGCCGCTTATCGCGTGACGGGCCATGCCATGGATGCCGAAGACGCGCTACAGACGGTGTTCACGCGCCTTCAGAGCCCCGGCGCCCGGCAACGGGTGCCAGCTGCGGGGCTGGAGCAACAGCGCTACCTGCGCCGAGCGGCGGTGAATGCCGCCCTCGATATCCTCCGGGGGCGAAGGCGCCGGAGGATTGTGGCCCTCCAATCCGCCGCGCCACGGGGGGGCGAGCGGGGGGCGCCGCCGGGGGCTTCCGATCCTGATCTGGGCGCCGTGATCCGCCTGACCCTGGCCGAGCTGCCCCCGCGGACCGCCCAGATGGTTGCCCTGCACTACCTCGAGGGCTTCAGCCATCGGGCCGTGGGCGAGATCCTGGGCACCAACGCCAACGTCGTGGCCGTCAGCCTCCACCGCGCCCGAGGGCGCCTTCGGGAGGCGGTGGCCGCGTCACTAGGAGAGACATCATGACGCAGGCTCCCCGCTCCATCGACGACATCCTGGACGACGCCTTGGCGGCCTTGGCCGCTACCGAACCCGATGCCGATCGCGTCGAAGAGGCCCTGGGGCGCGCCTGGGCCAATGTGGCCGCGGGGCCCGAGGCAAGGGCCGGGGAAGGCGCTGGCGCCTCGGCTGCCGCGGTGGAGGCGTCGAACCCCTGGTCAGAGGCGCCTGCCCCGGCTGCCCCGGAAGCCTCGGTGACCGAGGGGCGGCCCATTCGCGGCTGCGCCGAGGTACGCACCCTGTTGCCAGACCTCGAGGCCGGGCGCCTGGCAGCCGGCCGAAGCCTCCTGGTGGAGGATCACCTCGGGACGTGCGCCGGTTGCCGCCGGGAGCTTGCAGCGCTCCGGGGGGCGGCTCCGGCCTTCCAGGTGCCGTCAGGCCAGGCGCTAGGTCGGGTCAGGCCGGGCCTTGGCCGGGTCGTACGACAGCGGCTCCCGGCCGGGCTCCTTGAGTGGCGCCCGGCTCTGAGCACCCGCCGCCGGCGCCTGGCGGCGGCCGGCGTGTTGGCCACG
The DNA here is from genome assembly GCA_964642035.1 of uncultured Anaerolineales bacterium. Classification (GTDB taxonomy): domain Bacteria; phylum Chloroflexota; class Anaerolineae; order Epilineales; family Epilineaceae; genus CAZXNP01. Next base: position 2,550 of record CAZXNP010000352.1, read on the forward strand.
GCGGGGGCCGGGCCTTGGGGTGGCCTGGCCGGGGCCGGGCTCCTCGGGGGTTCGGGG
>CAZXNP010000353.1:0-2572 GCA_964642035.1 uncultured Anaerolineales bacterium
CCACGGCTGGCGACGGCATCCAGGCGCCGGCCGGCGCCGTGGGCGGCCCGTTCCATGGGGGCAAGGCCTCGGCCGAGGGCATCTTGGACCGGGGAGGCCACTCTGTCCACGGCCGCCATTGAGGTCACCCCCAGGGCAAACGCGGCCGCCACGAGGACCTGACGGTGGCTGCGGCGGGGCACGGGCCGAACCTAGAGGCGGTTGATGGCCGCCCGTTGGGTGGAGGCCAGGACCGGCGCGAGGGCGTCGAGGTCGTCCAGCACCAGGCCGGCTCCCCGGGCGACGCAGGCCATCGGGTGCTTGGCCACCTTCACTGTCATCTTTGTCTCCTCCGCCAATCGCCTCGGCAGCTCCCGGAGGAGGGCACCCCCGCCGGCAAGCATGACGCCGTGCTCCATGAGGTCCGAGATCAGCTCGGGGGGAGTGGCGTCGATGGCGTCCTTGACGACATCGATGATGGTCTGCAGCGGCGCCGCCAAGGCTTCGCGGATCTCGATGCTTGACACCTCAATTGCTTGGGGCAGACCGGTGAGGAGATTGCGGCCCCGCATTTCCCTCGACCGTTCGCTCTCCAGGGGGAACGCCGATCCCAAATCGTGTTTCAAGGACTCGGCCATGTGCTCGCCGATGGCCAGGTTGTAGCGCTGGCGAGCGTAGGCGATGATGCTCTCGTCGAGCTCGTCCCCGGCCACCCGAAGGCTGCGGGACACCACGATGCCCCCCAAGGAGATGACGGCCACCTCGGTGGTGCCGCCGCCGATGTCCACGATCATGCTGCCCATGGAGGCCGTGATGGGCAGGCCGGCGCCGATGGCGGCGGCCATGGGTTCCTCCACGAGATAGGAAGCCCTGGCGCCGGCCCTGAGGGCGGCCTCCTGGACCGCCCTCTTCTCCACTTCCGTCACGCCGCTGGGGATGCCCACCACCACTCGGGGCTTGGGCAACGGGGTGAAGGACCCCTCGTGGGCCTTTCGGATGAAGTAGACGAGCATCTTCTCCGTGATATCGAAATCGGAGATGACGCCGTCGCGGAGAGGTCGTATGGCGATGATGTTCGCCGGAGTCCGCCCCACCATCTTCTTGGCTTCGCTGCCTATGGCCAGCACCCGGCGGCTGCGCCGCTCGATGGCGACTATGGACGGCTCATTGATGATGATGCCGTCGCCCCGGACCATGACCAGGGTGTTGGCCGTACCTAGGTCGATCCCGATGTCGCGGGAGAAGATGCCGAGGACCGAGTTGATAGGACTGCGCAAAGGGGGCTCCCGGACCGGCTGGGGGCACCTGTGCATCGGCGCCGGCGGCCCTCATCTCCAGAGTATACCACGCTGCCGGCCTGAGGGGGCCGGGGCCAGGACCCTCCATGCATAGGCCGTCCAAGGGGGCCGGCTACTCCCGTTCCGGTTGCTCCCCAGGGGCACCGCCGGCTTCCGCCTCCTCTTCCTCTGCTTCGCCCTCGACCAAGGCCTCCTCGAGGCCTTCCTCGCCCTCCTCCACGATGGGCTCGTCCACTTCCACCAGCCGGGGGGCTTCGACCCGGGCGATGACCGCGTCGGCCTCGGCCAAGACCTGCACGTCGGCGCCGGCGTCGAGGGTGCTGGCCAGCACGGTGTCGCCAACGGCCTCCAGGTGCGACACATCGAGCTCGATGAAGGCGGGCAGGTTGCCGGGCAGGGCTTGCACCAGAATCTGGTCGGCCGCGACGGCCAGTAGGCCTTCATTTCGCCGCACCACGGGGGCGTCGCCGATGATCCGCAAGGGGACGTGCTTGGTGATGGGCTCGTCCATCACAACCTGGAGGAAATCGGCGTGGATGGGGTGCAGCTTGGTGACGTGGCGCTGGACTTCCTTGGCCAGGGTCATCCGGGGGCTGTCCTCGCCCTCTACGTCAATGGCCACCAGCTGGGTGCCGCCGGCCAAGGCCAGGACCCGCACCAGCTCCCGGGTGCTGGCCTGCAGGGCGATGGTTTCCGCCTTCGGGCCATAGACCACAATGGGGGTCAGGCCGTCCGCGCGGAGATGTTTCACGTGCTTGGCCATGGCGGTCCTGGGCACCGCCTGGAGGGTTATCGCATCGCCCATGTTGGTTTTCTCCTCGCGCCTCGGCTTCGAGAGGCCGACGCGCGATTATATGACCGTGGTTGGACCCTTCCAAATGCCCGCCGGGCCGGCACCATGGCGGCCGGGGCTCGATTCGCCCCTCGAGGCGATGGCTCCGAGGCCGCCAAGGCCGCTAGCGGCGGAGGAGCCGGTGACCGATCGCGGGCAGAAAAACCCGGTGGGCCGGGGGCCCGGCCCCGGCATCCGGGCGCGGGGTGCCAGGCCCTGGGGCCGTGGCCGATGGCGTCGCAACCGGCGGCAACAGTGGCATGGCTGTGGCGGTGGCCGGGGCGGCAGTGGGGGTGGCGGTGGGACCGTCGAGGCGCACGGCCTCGACCAAGCCGGCGGACACGAGACACGTGACCACCGGCGGGGCCGCGCCGCAGGGATTCGCCAAGCGCTCCGAGCCACCCAAGGCGCCCGCAAAGGGAGTGCGCTCCGCCCCCCCCCGCCCCGGGGCGCAGAGGCACAG
>CAZXNP010000354.1:0-2571 GCA_964642035.1 uncultured Anaerolineales bacterium
AGGCGCGCGGCGAGCAGGCGCAGCGCAACGCTCTTGCCAGTGCCTGGGGCGCCGGTAATCAGGGCGAAGCCGCCCTCGCGCACCTGGGTATTCTCGATGCGCCAGGCGAACGCTTCGAGCGCTGCGGTGGTGAGCAGCGCCTCGGTGGGCAATTCAGGGGAGAAGGGGTTCCATTTCAGGCCGTAGAGCGCGAGCAGGGATTTGTTCACGGGTCGTTATCCTCGGGGTCGAACGGCAGGTAAGCCGAGGGCACGCCGGTGGCGGCGTACTCGGCCATGAGGTGTTGGAGCAGCGGCGCGACATCGCCGGCGCCGGGGGGTGAAGCGGAGGGCGGCGAGGGTGACGCGCTCAGTGGTTCGAGCGTGCGCCGGCCACGCTCGGCGTTGGCGGTCTTGTCGAGGGGATACAGGCGTGCGACGGGCTGCTCGGTGTGCGCGTCGATGAGGTCGACGCTGGTGAGGTCCCAGCGTGCGTAACGCAGCGCCAGACGGTGGATGTGGCGATAGCGCGAGGGCACCTCGAAGCGCCGCCCGCGCACGGTGCAGGTGCCATCGGAGCGGCGTTGCACGCGGGTGGTGGCGGCGCGGAAGGTGCGCCGCAGGGTGTCGGCATCGGGACACTCGCGCCCCACGTTGGTGAGCGTACGGAAGCGTTCGAGCGGCGTGCAGCCAAGCTCGTCATGCACGCGGCGGTGATACTCGTGCTCGACCCACGCGACAGTGGCGTCGTTCAAGTAGCCAAGCGTCAGTGGCTCGACGCCCTCGACCATGGCCAGCAGGCGACCTTCGACTTGCGCCCAGAACACCTCTTGCTTGGCGTTTTGATAGGCCGAATACGGCAACGTGGTCTCATGCACGATGCCTAAGCGCGCGAGTCCCTCGGTGAGCTCGGCGGCGGTCTCGGCGCCACCGTTGTCGGTCAGCAGGGCGCGGGGCAGACCGCGCTTTTGCAACGCCTGGGACAGTCCATGGACGAAGCGCTCGGCGTCTTCGGTGAAGTACCACTGGGCGTGGCACACCAGGCGCGAGCAGTCGTCGAGGATGCCGAGCAGGTGCACCGGGTGCCAGCGCCCCTTGGCATCGAGCACATGGCGCGAGCCAACATGGAAGTCGGCATGCCATAGTGCGTTCACATGGGCGAGCTCGTAGCTGCGCACTTCACGCTCGGCGAGGTGGTGCTCGGCCGCTCGTGCGCCCGGCGTGTCGCGCCGTACGCGCCCCGGGCGCCGGCGCATGGCGTTGGCGTGCAGGTAGCGGCGCACCGTGGCATAGGAGGGCATGGGGCGCAGCGCTGCGTCGGCGGCTACCAGCACCGCGAGGTTGTCGACCAGCAACTGCACGCTCCAGCCCGGATGCGCGCGGTAGAGCGTGCGCAGCACTGCGCGCAGCGCTTTGCACAGGCGCCGGTGACGTCCGGCATCGGCGCGACGGCGCGAGCGTAGCGCGCCCAACGGATCAGCGTCCGCGCGCTTGGCCGCGTAGAGCCAACGCTCGAGGGTGGAGAAGCCAAAGCGCACCGGCGCGCCGGTGACGGGGTGGCGCCAGCTCTTCTCGGCCAGCGCCGTGAGCGCTGCACGCAGCTCGCCCGGCGCTGGCGGCGCGGCCAGTAGCGGGCCGATCAATGCAAAGCGCAGCCGCGCCCATCGTTCGCGTACGTTGTGCGGGTCGAACTCGTTCATGGTGCGGTGCTCCGCTGCCTCCAACCGGGGGTCAACCCAAGCAACCGAGCCTATGCGCGCTTGCACGTGGTGGGGAAGATCGCAACTTCTGCGGGTGCCTCACCCCCCTCAGCGTATGCGCTGTGCATGGAGAGAGAACGGCCTCAGGAAAGCGAGAACATCGAGCATGCGCTGCCCGGGTGCGCTGGCGCCGAAGCGCTCGAGAAAGACGCCGGGCAACTCAACAGAGTCGATCGGAGGCATGAACCGTCCACCTGCACCATGCCACCACCGGGTGGCGGGAAACACCTCGGTCCACCACCGCCGCCAGCGCCGCAACGTGCGATCGCTCAGTGCCGGCGTGAACTGCTTGCGAAGCTGCGTACGCCGAACCCCGCTCAGGCCCCGCGACAGCGCGCTGATCAGCACCACGAACGCCCCTAGATAGACACGCCGTCCGAGGAATCGGACCGACGCCGGGGTGGTGCGCAACCGACATCCTTCCCGCGCACAGCAAAAGCTCAGACGCTGTGCGTACGCCTCACCGAGCAACGCACGTGCCACGCCCCGGGGTTTGCGTCGATAGCGCGCGCTGTGCAGCGCTCCACCGCAGTGCGGGCACCGCGCCGAGCGTACTTCGCCCGCCAGGTCCTCATCGAACCGCACCAGCAACTGCCAGAACTTGGCGTCACCGAGAATTGCAGGCACCATACGTGTTGTCCCCGAGTGTCTTGGTCGACAACGGAGACAACCCCCTCGGGGTGCTTTTTGCAAGCTCCCTGAGGGGAACTTACCCCTGACCTTCACGCAATCCGAAAGAAATTCCCGCTTTCTCCCTCACGCACCGTGTTCATGCTCAGGAAGGTTTGGAACAGCACTCCCTGACTTATCGTAGTTCTTGTCGAACCACGTCT
>CAZXNP010000355.1:0-2560 GCA_964642035.1 uncultured Anaerolineales bacterium
CGATGCCATATTGTTCCCCAATCCTTTTAAATGTGTCCATCCGCAGTCTCCGGGTCCGGAAAAAACAGCAGTCGGCCGGCGATTAAGGAAATGATGCATCTGGTAATTCCGCCACATTCGCTACCTGTTTAGCCAACGTTTATGGCATGGCTTACGGCGGCGTGCTGAACCTGGCGATACATTTCAGGAGCGGCGGTGAGCTCGCCATGGATTGGTCTGTCGGTTCTCTGGCGCCGCTGCTATATTTAACTGTATTCGGCTCGGTGGTGGCCTTCGGATGCTATATGCTTCTGATCGGGCGCATCGGTTCGGAGTATGCCGCTTATGTCACCCTTTTGATGCCGATCATCGCTTTACTCCTGTCAACAATTTGCGAAAATGTTCTTTGGACCGCCAACACCGCCATGGGGGTCGTCATCGTTCTTATCGGTAACCTTTTCATTTTAACGCCGGCTGAAAAATTCAGCAGAGCATACCGCAGAATTAGATCCATTTAGATATCCGAAAGGATTTTCCAGTTCTTCAGGTTCCTGTTGAAATACATCTTTCAAGATTTAAGCATCTGCTCCTGTTGCGAATTTCCTAAAGTAAAAAATGAATAGGTCTGATAAGGTGCTTCGCAGCCGTTACCAAAGGCAATCTCCATACTTCCGGAGTCCGGATGGAAAACCATGCTGGCTAGGGTTTTAGAATAGATGGCATTGGGACGCGGATGGGCGCAAATAGATTCCGGATATCGAGTATGATCGGAAAGTATTCGCTTTGCAAGGGAAATATCTATCTCGCCATGATATTTTTCAACCAGGGACCCTACTGCCGCATAACGTGAGATTGTCGAACACGTGAGATCATCTTTTTTTTTGTCGTTGAGGGCCATTTTTTCATCTAGGATATGATTGGCATGATACAAGATGTTGTTACTATATACCGGACAGAAAAAAGAAGGGGAGCACTCCATACTGCAGAGACCATCTTTCGGATGAGCCAATAAGAAGCTATTCGGGACTGTCTTTGGTACTTTTTTGATATATTCAACGGCCGACTCCAGTGTTGTGTGCTTAAGAGCCTCGCGGATCAAGACGTTTGTCGGGAGCCCGGCGGAGCGCTCCCCGTTATCGATGGCCATCCAGAGCAGGCACAAGCCGGCAGAATTCATTCCCATATAGGCAGGAATCCCGGGGTGTGTATAAATGAGGGTTTCCATACCGGATTCGTGGCGATGATGAATAACGCCGTCCAGCTGGCCGGCCGCCCAGTGATGGAGACATTCATCGTTATTCTGGCCGCAAATAAGCTCAGCGGTTTTTGACGCATCACCCATGGCTGCAAAAGCTGTGCAGTGTTCCGGGGCGTGATAGTTAAACCATTTTTCATAGGAACAAGCCATCAGAAGAATGTCATCAAAGGGTAGATCACAACCCGCAGCCATCCCTTTCATTTCTTCCAGTGTACTGGGGGCATATTCACGAATGAACGGCAGAAGGGTTCTGGCATGAGGCAACCACTGATGCAATGTCATACCGTCTTTATGTAAAACCGCATTTTCGACGGATTTCATTATCGTAGTGATGCCGGCGCTCCAATTTTTTCCGATCGCTTCACCTCGTTCATAAGAGTTGCCGGTAACGGCTAAATATCGATGAGACATAGTTGATTACTTCCTCAAATATCAAGTGTTGTAGCTTAATTTGAATACCATGATATCACCCTTGAGCTTTGGTCAAATCAAGACGTTTAATCTACCAAATACTCGATTGAATTTATATTAAATTTGTATTTATCTCCTCGATATAGGTAATAGCCAACTTCAATGGGGACATTACTGGCATCATAAACGACAAATTCCAGCTCAACGCATGCCTGAAGTTTCGAAAATCCAAATAAATTCATAGCCTCTTCATCGCAGAGAACAGCTGTGAAGGTTTGATTGGCATGATGCGGGACGATATTGTATTTTTCATTCAGTACCGGATACCGCAACCCGCTTAAATCCATAGTCAGTAAATCCTTAAATTCTGAATAAGGCATGTAATTTTTTTCTATCATGATTGGCTCATCATTCGCATAAAAGACCCGGAGCATAATGATGACTCTCTTGTCTTTATTCAATTCCAATAGAGCAGCAATTTTTTTATTGGCCGCTATCACTTCGACCTTCAATGTCTTGGTGCTGGGTTGAAGTCCATAGTTGCGTATATCTTTAAAAAAACCGGTGGTTATATCAAGGCTGTAAATAAATTCTTGGGGAGTCTTGGAAATAAGAAAAGTTCCCTGTCCTCTTTTTCGAACCACCATCTCTTCCACAACAAGTTTGTCGAGAGCTTTTCGAACCGTCATTCGGTTCACATTGAACCTTTCAGTCAGTTCCATTTCTGTAGGAAGCTTATCCCCAAGCTCAATCTTGTTGCGTCTGATCATGCCATGCAGATAATCATAAATCTGCAAGTATTTGGGCGCTCCATCGCTTAGGTTTAGTTGCATGGGTATACTGTTCCCTCCCAATTAGGTTTCTGAATATCGATAATAGAGGTCATCTTTTGAATGAAATTTATTTAATTAG
>CAZXNP010000356.1:0-2556 GCA_964642035.1 uncultured Anaerolineales bacterium
TTACCCTTGCCAACCCAAACCACGCAGGACCGTTCGAGATCGTACACAATGGTGACATACTTGTGCTTTTTGAGATATGAAATTTCATCTATACCAATCGATTTGAGCCCCCTTATTTTATGCCCTTCGCGGATGCGTGTGATGGTGCGATGGAGAATGTCAGAAAGAGTTGATGATGGGATATGGAGAATCTCGGCTGCGGCTTTTTGTGTCATGAGTTGTGAATAAACCAAACAGAGATATTCAAAACGATAGGTAATACGTGCCATATGTGCTGCCCAAGGAATTTCCTCCTGAATACGGCCATGGGTAGTACAATATATTTCTTTTGGACAATAATGGAATAATACAGTCCATCCACACACGCAGACATCACGCCATTGTCTGGCTTTAAGAATCTGAATAATTTTACCACGACGCCCACATTCAGGGCATCTGCATCCGTTTTTGTGGGGCTTCACCTGGAGATGAAGTTCCTTGATACGTATTTTAAACCAGAAATATGTGACTATTAATCCTTTCAAACGTAACAGCTTTTTGATAAACTTTACAGTATTCATCGATGTCCCCCTATATTTCTTTTCTTTTCCTGGACAGAATAGATAGAAATATGGGGGATATCACTTTATTTGACTAGTGACTATGGGTTTATATGCCAAATTGTTAGGTAGAGCTACAAATAAATTTTAGAAGATCTATTTGGGGCTAAGAAAAATCATTAGGTTTTATGCACACAAATAGATGATTGTGCTTTTTGAGAGATTCGGATAGACCCATTTTTTTCTGGCACAATGAAAAAGCATGCGTCCTTTTGCTGTTAAGAAAAAGGGTAACATTAATGACAAAGATAGCCTCCACTTTTATATTTGTCAAGTCTTCGACTCCTTCACTCCGTTACGGCCCTACGGGTGACAAATATAAAAGCTCCGGCTGTGTAGCAAGTAACAAGGTTTCAAAGAAACCTTTGTCTTTTAATTAATCCTTTTGTGATAAAATATTCTGAAAACTAAATCACAAGAAGGAGGAATAAGAATGGAAAAATTTAAACATTACATTGGAATCGATCTTCACAGTGCTCATTGTTATATTGTGGTGATGAACAAGAACGGAAAAGTTACAAAGCGTGCAAAAATTAAAACTAATGAAAATGACATTCTCAAATTCTTAAGCTCTTTAAAAGGTAAAAAGGCAGTTACCTTTGAAGAAACAACGTTAGCGCATTGGATGTATATACTTTTATATTCCCATTGCATTGTAGATAAAATTATTGTCTGTTCTAAAAAGACCAAAACTGGTCCCAAAACTGATTATATAGATGCAACGGAACTGGCAGATCTGCTTAGAGTAAATCGTCTTGAGCCGGTGTTTCATGAAGACAATCCCAGAATGGAACTGCGAGCATTGGTATCCGGGTATGATAGTTTGATTAAGGATTGTACTCGCACCAAGAATCGTGACAAAGCTTTATACAGAAAATCAGCGATTAAAGTTAGTGGGAAGAAGGTTTATCACGACCCGTCTTTTAATGATCTATTAATAAGTAAAGCAGATAAATTCGTTGAAAAACAATGTTTTGAACAGATTGCTCTTCTGGAAAAACAAAAAGAAAAATATCTAAAAAAGTTTGAACAAAACATGAAGAAATTTTCAGAAATGAAATATATAAAAACGGTACCTGGTTTTTCAACAATCAGAACAAATATACTTGTTGGTATAGTTATTACTCCCATGCGGTTTAAAACAAAATACAATTTTTATTCATATGCAGGGCTTACCAAACATAAGCAGCGAAGTGATGGAAAGGAGTATGGAAGCAAAAAAGCTTACGGAAGAAGTGAATTGAAAAATATTTTTAAATCAGCTGCTCAGGATGCATTAAGAGGAAAAAATTCTTTCAAAAGAAAATATGATGAAATGAGAACTAATGGTAGTACTGATAAAGCAGCACAAAACGCAGTAGCACAGGCCCTGGCTTCAACAGTTTTAGCTGTGTGGAAGTCAGAAACAAAATATAAAGATTACTATAGAGAGGTAAAACAAAAAGAAAATAGCCAAAGCAGAACTTAGCATTTCTGAGCCTATAAAACGATTGTTCTCACATTAACAATCGGGATTTTATTTCCTTGGTTCAGGATTGAGGAGAGATTTAGGGGATCCATGACCTCTTATTTTTTAATAAGAAGATCTAAATTCTGGCTAATCCTCCTCCTTATTAATATCCAATATTGCCATGCTCCACCACAATGTGGCTTTAAAAAAGTGGATGAGAGCTTGATAGATGGATGAAGAAGGCTAAGTAAACGCCAAGTTCTGCCTGGCAATTAGAAACCATAAGGAGAAAAACTTTGATTGTGTATAAAAATATGTGCGATGATCGCCAAGGTCTCGTAAAGCTAGGCTTTCCAAAATTCGAAAGAGACGGACGCTTTGTCAAAGAACTGAAAAAAACTTTGATTAAAGTTATAGGGGAAGTTTTTTCTCTTGACAAGCTTTTTCATAGATGGATCCCCGCCTCCGCGGGGATGACGGTCTTAAATTAAATTTCAACTAAGAATA
>CAZXNP010000357.1:0-2554 GCA_964642035.1 uncultured Anaerolineales bacterium
TTTGTTGCTTCCTTGCTGCTACTAAATCTTTTAAGTTTGCCATGTTACGACTCCTGTACTAATTTCAATGCGTCTGCTATTAGGTCATCTATCTTAAAGTAAAATTGAAAGTCCTTAATCTCCTCTTTCATCTTATCAGTAGTGCCACTTGTGATATTACATACACCATAGAAAGGGCAAGGTCTACCCCATGATAAGCAACTGCCACCACGCTTAGGGAACATGCTAACTTCTAAGTATCTACCTATCCTTTCTACTTCTAACTGTAATCCTATCAGCCATTCTAGTCTATCCATTAGTGTCTTATGGAAGTAGAAGTCATGGATGCTAGGGCGGTAGGCATCTTGCTTAGTTCTATGCAACTGTGCTACTCTGTAATGCACATCGAATACCTGTTGCTTGCCACCACTAAGGGTGTCTATGATAAGTGCATAAGCCAAGCCCTGACTAGAGTTCTTAAAGTTTACTTCTAAGTTGTTAGTAAGGGATGAAGTTTTTAATTCCAATGGGCGATATGCACCAGTACTAGGGGAGTACATAACACCGTCAAGGTAGCCAGTATAGACTATGTTCGGCGTTAGCTGGATGCAGAATGACAGTTCGGCGGCTGGCTTACCGTTAAAGCTGGCTAACTCCCAGTCACATGGGTCATCCTGTCCATTAGCTGCCCACGGCGTTTCCATTAGTGCATCTACAATCACATGCGCCTTACTGATAGAACGTAGATTATCTTCTAGTGGAGGGTAATAAGCACGCCATGTTTCCAGCAGCACATCATCTGCTATCTGGCTTAGACTCTTTTTACCCTCGGCGGTAAGTTCTAAGTAACGAGCATAGCCTACACCAACTGCACTACCTAAACTCAAAGCAGGGCTAGTGTCACGCTTAAACTCCATAGGGTGTATCTTATATAACTCGAACTTACGAGGGCAAGTATTAAACAACTCAATGGAAGAGTAGGATATTGTTAGAGTCTCTTTAGTATTGATACTAATTCCGGGATTACCCGTTACTCTAACCCTATCCTGTAAGGATACTTTAGGCTTAGGTTTAGTTCCTAGCATAACTTAAAAGTCGCTTGCGTCTATCTTAGACAGTGAAGCTAAGTCTAACTGAATAGAAGGTTTCTTAGCTTTACGCTTACCAGCACCACCCTTTCTGGTTTTAGGCATACTTTCCAGCAATATATCCTGAGTCATCCTTTTTCTTTCCGCACTTACTAGCACACCGATATCCTCTGGTAGCATCATGTCTACTAGGTGAGGAGTAGCTTGAAGTTGTTTCTGTAATATGAGCAAATGAGTACTAACCTCGCCCATATCAGATTTCTCTAATGCTTGCTGCACTCTATTTAAGTTCTGTTTAATTTCATCATAGTGTGCTTGCATTAGAATCCCCTCGCTGGCTTAATGTCTTTAATACCTAATATCTTCTTACCGTTTTTAACCAAGCTAATACGTAGCCTAACATAGCCATCTTCGGTGGTATTGTCTTTAGGTAGGATTTTATACTCTAGCCTACGGGGGTCAGCAAAGTCTTCTAGTGCTACCTGCTGGCGACTACGCATGTTAGATAGACGGCGTTTAACTACACCAACCTGTGATAATTCAATGGTTACTATGATAGACTCGGACTCAGTAACAATATCTAGTAGTTCCTGCGTATTCATTTGCTGACTCCTTGTAACCAGTCTTTAAGTTTAAGAGGCCCATCATAACCTAATTCAAACGGATTTGCAAGGTTCGGTATTTCTTTCAATTTCATCTCCTGTATTGCTTGGCAGATAATAAACTCTGCTTCAAGTGCATTGTATTGTGGCCATAAGGCTCGTATAAGTAGCTCTCTCCACTTCATCCCTACTACGTGCACATCTATTATATCGTCTGTATAACCACTGCACATAGAGCAGTATGGTAGCAACTTACCGTAAGGGATTTCTATGTCAGGCTTACCTATAGATAGGCAAGAGGCACAGCAGATAGACGCCCATTTATACTGAGGTAGTTCCTGTCTGTGAAATGCAAGCAAGTGTTTACCCTTAGTATATAATGGTGCATAGTGTTGAGGCCTACCACCCCAGCCTTCTCTCCAGTTGGTTATCCCATGCCACTCTGGGCTTAAGTATAATTTAATAAGGCTCTTAGCTAGCATTAGTTTGTTTAAGCTCTTCTTTAGTTAGTCTAACACATTGGCCACTAGGCAGTATTCTTCTAATACTAGTTTCAGGCTTAAGATTCATTTTGTATAGCCTATAAGGGTAAGCTAATCGTAGGCACTTATCTATATTGTAGTCACTAGGATACCAGTACATTACACCTTTAGCATCACAGGCTGCTTGCTCAAATACAGGCTTAGTTATAAAGGCACAGACTCTAAGTCCATCACTAAACTGCTCGGCGGTAATATACTTAGCTTGCATATCTACTTCAAATAGTCTACCCCAAGCTTTAACCATCTTTCTATCTTCCCATACTCGCTTTTTACTGAACTCCATTATATTCTCTCCTATTAAATGTAACGTGTTGTATTGTTTCATTAGCATCCTTCTTTTTCA
>CAZXNP010000358.1:0-2553 GCA_964642035.1 uncultured Anaerolineales bacterium
CCACACAACGAGCACGGCCGCCGGCAACTTCGTCATTGACGCCACCGTCACCACCCCCACCGGCTCCTGGCCGGCTGATATTTCCGGCGTGGCCCCCCACGCCAACATTGTCATGTACGCGGCCTGCTGCACCGGCTCTGCTCTGAGCGGCGCCCGCGACCAGGTCATCCTGGACGGCGTGGACGTGATCAACTACTCCATCGGCTCGTCCGCTCCGACCGGCGACCCCTGGAACGACACCTATGCCCAGCAGTGGCTGGCCGTGCGCGAGGCCGGCATCTTCGTCGCCACCTCCAATGGCAACGCCGGCCCTGGCGACGCCACCGTCGGCTCCCCGGCTGACCTGCCCTGGATGACCTCCGTGGGCGCCAGCAGCCACGACCGCGCCTTCCTGAACAGCATGACCGTAGATGACGGCGTCAACGGCCCGCTGACCGTCTCCGGCCAGTCCATGACCGGCCCGTTGGACACCCCCACCAAGGTCGTTCGCTCCATCGACTTCGCCGATCCTGACAACGGCATCAGCGAAGTGGACGCCAACCTCTGCGCCGACGGCATCTTCCCGCCCGGCACCTTCAACGGCGAGATTGTCATCTGCGAGCGCGGCGTCTATGGCCGCGTTGCCAAGGGCCAGACCGTGGCCGACGGCGGCGCTGGCGGCTACATCCTGGCTCAGCCCAACGAGTTCGGCGGCGGCCCCGGCGCGGTGACTTCCGATCCTCACGTGATCCCGGCTGTCCACATCGATTACTACCAATACCAGGATTTGCTGAACTACCTGGACAACGCGGCTGGCGATGTCATGGGCACGATCGCCGGCTCCACCATCGATGTCGATGACGCCTATGGCAACATCATGGCCGCCTTCAGCTCCCGCGGCCCCAATGGCGGCTACTTCGCCGACCTGATCGTCCCCAACGTCACGGCCCCCGGCCGCGCCATCTGGGCCGCCTATCACCACGGCCCCGGTGGAGACGGCGACTACACCTACAACGTGATCCAGGGCACCTCCATGTCCAGCCCCCACGTGGCCGGCGCCGGCGCCCTGATGGTCGCCGTGCATCCCGACTGGACCCCGGCTGAGATCGAATCGGCCCTGATGTCCACTGCTGACAGCGCCGTCCTGAACGACGACGGCATGAACCCCGCGACTCCCTTTGCCCAGGGTTCCGGTAACGTTCAGTTGGGCGCGGCCGCTCAGGCCGGCCTGGTATTGGACGTTGCGATTGATGACTTCCAGGCCAGTGATCCTCGGGCCGGCGGCGATCCCAAGACCCTCAACATCGCCAGCATGGGCAATGACAACTGCGTCGGCGCTTGTGGTTGGACCCGCACGGTCAAGAGCACCATGGATTCTGACATGGACTGGACCGCCACCGTGATGATGCCCGATGGCACTACCGGCACTGTCGAACCGGCAGCCTTTACACTGGCCGCCGGCGGCACGCAGGAACTGACGGTGAACGTCGATGTGCTCGGCATGCCCGAAGGCGAGTGGGTCTTCGGCGAGGTGCTGTTGGAGCCGGTCGTCAAGGCCGCTTCGGCCGCTCACCTGCCCATTGCTGTGGCTCCCAGCTCCGGCGATGTGCCCGAATTCGTGGACATTGTCACCCGCCGCGATGCCGGCTCCCAGATGGTCAAGGACCTGGTCGCCATCGAGATCAGCGACCTGACCGTCGAGACCTTTGGCCTGGCCAAGGCCGACCAGCACGATTTCTCCCTGCCGCAGGATCCCACCAATGGCGATCCCTACGACAACCTGGATGATGTCTGGTGGATGACCTTCAACATCGGTGAGGGCGTTTCCCGCATGGTCGCGGAGATCCCGGCCTCCACCGCCCCTGACATGGACCTGTTCTGGGGTTCCGGCACTGAACCGAGCGCCGCCAGCCAGCTTGGCGCCAGCACTACCAGTTCCTTCGTCGAGTACCTCAATGCGAACGACCCGCCGGCCGGCGATTACTGGGTGCTGGCTCAGACCTGGAACGGTTCTGGCGCTCCGGCCGATGACACCACCGTCTTGGTGGGCGTTGTGGGCGGCGACGCCGGTAACATGATGGTTGATGGCCCGGCCGCTGTCCCAGGCGCCCAGCCCTTCGACCTGACTGTTTCCTGGAATGACGACATGATGGCCGGCGATGTCTGGTACGGCGCCTTCACCCTGGGCACCGATGCAGCCAATCCTGGCAACATCGCCACCGTCAACGTGGACCTGGCACGTCTGGAAGATGACGTCACCAAGTACGCGACCGTCAACGACCACATGCGCGACAACGCCATTCCTGGCGACACGATCACCTACGTCATCGAAGTTCTGCCCAACGTCACCCCCACCGACCTGACCTACATGGTCACGGACACCCTCCCGGCCGGCGTGACCTACGTGGAAGGTTCGGCGATGGCTTCGGCTGGCGAGGCTGCCTTTGCTGACGGCGTCTTCACCTGGACCGGCGTCATGGAAACCCCGATCGGTAAGGCCGGCGGCTACGCCACGACCACCCGCGCTTACCGTCCCACTTGCGCCACCCCCCTGCGTGCGATCTCTCTAGAAGG
>CAZXNP010000359.1:0-2548 GCA_964642035.1 uncultured Anaerolineales bacterium
CTCAATCCCCCCCAAAGGGAGGGAGGTCTGTTCTCCCCCCTCTGGGGGGAGTTAGCGGGAGGCTAGATCGGCTCAATGCTGCGGTCCAACAGCTCGGTCATGTTGTAGTTCACACTGGTCACGCCGAAGTCTGGTTCCTTGCCAAACGGCTCGCGCACATAGCGTGGCGGCCGGCCCCGCCCATCGTCCACCTCCACCACCGCCAGGATGTACTGCTCCGGCGAGTTGATAGCGGTCAGGATCTCGTTGCGCGTAACGGTCACCGTGTCGGCGCCGGCCCGCCGGCCTTTCACTTCGATGAAGCGCAGTCGGCCAGTACGCGGGTCAAAGCTCTCGATGTCGTAGCCCCGGTTGTCGCCGCTCACGTCGCGCGGGTGGTTGCCCAGCTCGCTTTCGGTTTGCATCGCCGCCTGCATGGCGATGGCCTCGGTGATACGGGTATCCATCAACTCCGCCGGCGTCCGCTCGCCCAGCAGCAGGCCGACGGGGATCACGACCGCCCCGCCGATGACCACCGGTGGCGTGGCCGAAATCTGGCGCTCCAGCTCCAACTCCTCGGTGCGACGCTCCAGGCGAGCAGCCAGTTCGTCGGCCCGCCCCTGCGCCAGGGCAGCGTTGAGGCGGATGTTCACCCGGCCGGCCTTTTCCTGCTGCCTCAGCTCGGCCGCCCGCTTATCCCAGTAGTTGATCTCTTTCGTCAGGCGTTCATGCACGGCGGCCAGCGTCTTATCGATCAGCGGCTCGCGGTGTTCCCGCACTCGCTGCAGGTGGCGCGGCACCAGGTTCTCGATGGCGTAGGCCACCGCCTGGTCTTCAAGCTCTTCACCGGACAGCCACTCGGCCCCCAGCACTTCCTCGATCTGGGCCAGCTCCTCAGCAGTGGCGGGCCGGTAATCCAGATAGGGGGCATAGCCGCCGGCCCGGATCATCCCCGCTTCGTCGATTTCCACAAAGTGCACCTCGCGGGAGATGACGCGCTTCTCGCCGCCCGGCCCACTCCCCGCGTCCTGGATGTTCTGCTCCAGGAAGAAGAGCACCCGTGGCGATGCGCCAGGGTCGGTGGGGTCAACCAGCACGGCACCGGAGCGCAGCGTCTCGCGGTATTTGTCCAGCACCAGGTCGATCACCGTGTCGAGCAAGGGATGGCCCGGGCAGATGAAATCCGCGTCCGGCAGCCCGGTAAGGTTCATCAGCTCCTTGTCGAAGCACACCCGGTCGTACTTCTCCCACACCGGCACTGTCGTGCCCAGCTCCTTCGCCCGGTGGCGGATGCGGGCCGGCACGTAGCTGATGCGGTAGCGCCCTGGCTCTCGCTCGCGCACCGAGCCGCCCAGCATCTCGAAAGCGCGCATGAAAAAGGACCGGATGTAGTGGGGCTGCAAGCGCCGGGCGGCGTAGCGCTCCATCTCCTCCCGGACGCGCATGATCTGGGTGATGTCCATGCTGTCGGTGACCAGGGAGCGGCTCTCCAGGAGCTCGCGTACCCGCTCGCGATCGACGGCGTTGTCCACCGCCTGTTCCAGTCGGGCCCGGACCTCTGGCCGGTCGCCGTAGCGGATCGCCTCGACCAGCAGCTTGCGCAACGGGGTCTGCTCGAACAGCGCGCCCAGCACGTCGAAGACCTTGCCTTCCAGTGCCTTGCTCTCCGTTTCCAGCTTGCGCAGCAGCCGCGCGTAGACGTAGCCCTCCCGCGTCTCGCCGGCGACCAGGTTCCACAGGTGGCACACCTCCGTCTGCCCGATGCGGTGGATGCGCCCGAAGCGCTGCTCCAGCCGGTTGGGGTTCCACGGCAGGTCGTAGTTGATCATCAGGTGCGCCCGTTGCAGGTTGATGCCCTCGCCGGCGGCGTCCGTGGCCAGCAGGAAATACACGTCCGGATCGTTGCGGAAGCGATCCTCAATGGCGCGGCGCTCTTCCCGGGGCACGCTGCCGTGGATGGTGACCATCATATCCTCGCGACCGAACAGAGTGCTGATGCGCTGCCACAGATAGGTGAGCGTGTCGCGGTGCTCGGTGAAGATCACCAGCTTGCGGCGCTGCCCGTGCCCATCCACCATCCGCTCGTCATCCTGGATGATGGCGGCCAGCTCCTCCCACTTGCGGTCGGTGCCACCCTGTCGCACCCGGTAGGCCGTGGCCTCCAGGTTCTTGAGGGTCTCGATCTCGGCCTCCAGCTCGGCGATGGTCAGCGCAGCCGTGGCGGCGTCGATGATCTGCTCCTCGATGGCCTCCACCTCTTCAGCCGGGGCATCGTCCAGGTCTGCCAGGTACTCTTCATCGTACCACTTCGAACCACGAACATCCTGCTCGCCTGTGCCTGCTGGCAGGGTGCCTGCGTTTTCCGGCAAGATGCTTGCGCTTTCCGGCAGGATGCCTTCGCTTTCCGGCAGGATGCCTTCGCTTTCCGGCAGGGTGCCTGCGTTTTCCGGCAAGATGCTTGCGCTTTCCGGCAGGATGCCTTCGCTTTCCGGCAGGATGCCTTCGCTTTCCGGCAGGATGCTTGCGCTTTTCGGCAAGATGCTTGCGCTTGCTGGCAGGATGCCTTCGC
>CAZXNP010000360.1:0-2544 GCA_964642035.1 uncultured Anaerolineales bacterium
TTTCTTTTTCAAGTGCAACTCTTTCAACTTCATCTCCTATTCTTAGACTAATACTTTTTTCATTTTTTAATGAATCCTTTATAAAAAAATCAATTCTACCTGGATTTTGATCCTCTGGAACTTTTGATGTAATCATAAAGCTTCCATTATCATCTGTTTCAAATGAAGTAATTTTTTTAGTACCTATATAGAAATCAAGTTTTTGATTTGCTCCAAAATTATCTCCTGTTACTCTCATACTTGAACCTACATTCGGTTTTTCGGGAATTAATCTAAAACTTGAAGAGTCTGAAACTCCTAGAACATTTTTTGAACCCTCTTCTGGTTCAACACCAACTGAATCAGTGACTAAAGTTTTTCCAGTTCCAATTTGTTTCTCATTAACATCAATAACTTTCCAATTTATTCCAGGTTTAGGTTTGTCTGTTTTTATTCCAAATTTTACCATTTCACCTGACTTTATTGGCTTTGTAGTTGTAAAAACAATAACTCCAGATGGAGTTTTTTCTCCTATCCATCCTTTTTCAGTCTTAAAAGACTTGAATGACGAATCAGCTCCTAACCACATTCGTATTGTATCAAAGTTAGAACTAGCATCATTGTTTTTAAATTCGATAATAGTGGTTTCTTCAAAACCAATGCTTTTTGCTGAAACATTATTATCAGCTGCATGTATCTCAGAAAAAGAAAACAGTGAAACAAATGAAATTACAAAAATTAATGAAAGAAAAACTCCCTTCAAATACCAATGCATGTTTATCAACAAATCAACCCCTCTAAATTAAATCTTAACTAAAATAGTCATTAGATACATTTCTTAATTAGGGATAAATCGTTAGTAAAGCACATTAACAGCTTTTTAATCAAACCTTCGCTTTAGGAATTTTATCTATGTTAGGACTAGATATTAGATTTTGATGCTGACGTATTCTTTCAGCAATTAACCTATACAAAGTTCTAAAATTATCTTTTGTTTTATCTGATAAGAAATCTGCTTCTTTTAATGCAATTTTTTCACAAATATATCTTGTAATTTCTTCATTATCAAATTGTCCCCATCCATCATCTTTGTGTTCTGCCCAGATTGCGTTAAGATTTTCTAAAACTCCTTTCTTTCCTCTTGATAACACATCCTCTTTAGTGATATTTATGAAACCTTCCTTTCTAAGCTTAATTTCATAAGTTTGATTAACAGCATGAAGATAATCCTCAAGGACCATATAGTCTTCAATTGATTGAATTGGTTTACTACCTAACTCAAAAAATATAGTTTGTACTTTAGAAAAATCATTTGCCATTAATTGAGTTGAAATTTGTTTTGCTTCTTCACCATTATCTAAAAGAACAAATGTCTTGTATCCATGATCTCTGTAAAAAATTGATAATGGTAAAACAGAATTCTTACTATATGCAGCAATTACGTTAAGTGGATTCATAGAAATATTTGGATCTTCTAGGAATTTATCAAAAGCATTCAGATACATTGCGTCGGACATTGTTTCTACAATAATTATAGGTCTAGAATTAGTTCCTATTTCTCTGTCAACAATGGAATCGACTAAACCTCTTGAAAGTCCATAAAGTATTGGAGTTAGTGTATCGTCGCTTGCATTCCAATAATCATAGTAGATTTTACTAAGATGTTTTTTCTTATCTAATTCAACTACTAATAGATTTCCAGGAGTATAATCAAATATCATAAAAGGTGAGTGAGTTGCATAAAGAACTTGGTTTGAACCTGCTAAATTTTTTAATAAATCGGATATGCCTCTTTGCTGAGTAGGATGAAGGTTTCTAGCAGGTTCATCAAGTAGTAAAATGGCTTCTTTTAGTTCAGCTTTCTGTGTTTCTGCAGCAAAATTTACAATAAATGAAAAGGTCCACTTGAATCCTTCTGCTCTTCTATTTAGTAAACCTGAATTAGTAACAGTACCATCTCTATGAATATCTGAGATTACCACACTCATGATATTTCCTGGATTATATCTCAAATCAACATGAATTGGGTCACCTTTCCATGCAGGATTTAACCTTGTAGTTAATCTATTACTTGCAGTGTTTAGAAATTTTATTAATTTTGAAGGACTGTTTTTGTATTCTTCTAATTTATCAATATCTAATTCTGCAAGATAAAACAAATTCTTTACTGTTTCAGCTTTGTCAAATTCTTCAACATATTCTATTCCTTCAGCTTTTTGTCCTCTCCATTCTTTAACGTATTCATTAAGATTGATATTTCCATAAATTTTCTTGTAATCTGAAAAATATACAAACCGAGGATGTATATTATTTTCAATAAAATTTTCTAAAGCAGTACGTTCTGTAGTTCCAATTAGGAGTTTGTCAAATAAATCTTCAAATTTTTCAGATACTTTTTCCCATTCAGAAATAACCTGTTGTTCTTCAGCTGCTAACACATGAATATTGTTACTAAATTCACTCATTTCTCTCTGGAAAACATCTTTACTCTTTGGTGGAGGGCCTTCAAAAAATTTAGTATCTAATCTAATTCTAATATGATTTGGAATAGTTTCGATAAAACTT
>CAZXNP010000361.1:0-2541 GCA_964642035.1 uncultured Anaerolineales bacterium
CCGGGCGCTTCGCGACTTCGAGCAGGCGGCGGCGGTTTTGCGGGACCTCGGTCGGGTGCGCCGGCACGGGGTGCTTCTTCTGGAGGCGGCCGGCGCGCTGGAGGGGGTGCTCGCCCCGCACGAAGGGCTCCGCCTTCTGCGCGACGCGGAGGAGTCGCTCCGGTCCTTTCCCGCGGAGAGCGCCCGGCGCGAGGCGGAGCGTCTGCGCCACGTGTTCGAGGCGGAGACGGCCCGCGCGGCCCTCGAGGCGGAAGGCTCTCCGCTTCGGGAAGCGGGCGGGCGGGACCTGGAGCGGGCGGTGCGCACTCTTGCCCGTCGCTTCGGGGCGAAGAAGTCGTTTCTCTATCTCCCGGGGGCGCCCGAAGGACCCCGCACGGTCGGCGCCGATCCACCCGCCGTCGCGCCGGTTCTCGCGCGTCTCGCAGGAACGCGCGGCCGGCTGATCGTCTCGGCGGGGAAGACGACGGGGGAGGCGGCGGCGTGCCACGGCCCCTTCCTCGCGTACCGCTCCCCGGACGATCCGCCTTCGCTTCTCTACGCCGCGCGGCCGATCGGGGCGGCGCCGTTCGACGAGGCGGAGGCGGGTGCGTTCGCGTCTTTAGCGGAGCGGCTTCTCTCTGCCGTGCCGCGCCGGCGCGTCGCGGCGGGCGGGCGCGCCGACCCGAGGCTCATCGCGACGAGCGGGGCGATGCGCCGGGTGGTGGATCGGTTGGCGTCGATCCGGAACTCGTCGGCGACGGTGCTGCTCGAGGGGGAGACGGGGACGGGGAAGGGGCTTCTGGCGCGTCTGCTGCACGAGGTGGGGGACCGGCGGGGCCGTTTCGTGCAGGTGCACTGCGCGGAGCTTCCCGAGACGCTTCTGGAGAGCGAGCTGTTCGGGCACGCGCGGGGCTCGTTCACCGGGGCGGTGTCGGACAAGGAGGGTCTCTTCGAGCACGCGCGGGGGGGCACGCTCTTCCTCGACGAGGTGGGGGATCTTTCGCGGGCGGTGCAGATTCGTCTCTTGCGGGTGATCGAGGAGGGCCGTCTGAAGCGGGTCGGCGAGGCGTCGGATCGGGCGGTCGACGTGCGGGTGGTGGCGGCGACGCACCGGGATCTGGACGAGGAGGTGGCGCGCGGCCGTTTTCGGAAGGATTTGTTCTATCGGCTGCACGTGATTCACGTGCGGGTGCCGGCGCTTCGGGAGCGGGCGGGGGCGATTCCGGTGCTCGCGGCGCATTTCGTGCGGCAGGCGGCGGCGGCGGAGTCGAAGCCGGTGCCGTCGATCGAGCCGGAAGCGCTCCGTCTTCTGGCGCGGCACGCGTGGCCGGGGAACGTGCGGGAGCTGCAGAACGAGATGCGCCGGGCGGTGGTGCTTGTTCCCCGCGGGCGGCCGATCGGCGCGGGGGATCTCTCGCGGGCGGTCACCGCGGGGGGCACGCGGCGGCGGCGTCTGGCAGAGGGCCCGGTGCTTCTGTGCGAGCTCGCCGCCTTCGAGCGCGGCCGGATCGAGGAGGCGGTCCGCGAGAGCGGCGGCAGCCCGAAGACCGCCGCCCAGATCCTCGGCATCTCCCCCCAGCTCCTCCGCTACAAACTCAAGAAGTACGCCATCTCCATGCCCCCCCGCCCACCGAAGTAAGCCTCCCCTCTCCGCATGATCACTCCGCCCTCTCTTCCATCTCTTGGTCTATACTCTTTTTCCGAGCGCTCATCTCCGGGAGGAACCGCATGCGCCCCGATGGCAGCCCGGCATCGCTTCGCCTCTCTCTCGGACTGATGGTCGCCACGACGGTCACGCTCGCGCTCGAGCTTCTCTTCACGCGCTTCGTGTCGCTCCTCTTCAACAATTACGAGGCGTACTGGATCATCGGGATCGCTATGCTCGGCTTCGGGGCGGGGGGGGCGATGGTCGCCGCCCTCCACGAGCGTCTCGCCCCGCGCGCCGACGCGATCCTTCCTCTCCTGATGGGCGGCATCGGCGTGACCGGTCTTCTGCCGATTCTCCTCTTTCGCGTGCTTCCGGCGGCGCCGGTCGCCGAGGCGACGGCGGGTCGTTTCTACCTTCTCCATCTGCTCGCCTCCCTCACCTGCGTGATTCCCTTTCTCCTGGCGAGTCTCTTGATCGCCCTTCTCTTCACGCGCCATCGCGCGAGCATCGGGCGCCTCTACTTTTTCGATCTCACCGGGTCGGGTGCCGGATCGTTTCTCTTCCTCTTTCTTCTCCGCGAGACCGGTCTCGAGGCGGCGGTTCTCCTCCTCGCTTCGCTCGTACTCGCCGGGTCGCTCCTCCTGGTGCGGCGGCCATCGGGCCGGCGGATCAGCGTGACCCTCGCCGCCGCCCTCCTTCCGCTCTTCGCGCTCCCCCTTCTCGGAGGAACGAGTCCCGTCCTCCCGGTGGTGCCGCAGGTCCTCTCCCTGGCGCACGAGCACCAGGAAGGGCGGCTCCGAGTCGACTTCCAGAAGTGGGATCCCGTGGCGCGCATCGACGTCGTCTCGGTCGAGGGGGAGGTGATCCAACTCCCCGACCGGGCGCGCTACAAGATTCTCACCCAGGACGGAGAC
>CAZXNP010000362.1:0-2528 GCA_964642035.1 uncultured Anaerolineales bacterium
TGGTATCATTGATACTTTAACTGAGACTAATGTTATAAGAAAAAAATTAAAATCTGAGGAAAATAAAGAAGAACAACTTGAGAAGAAAAATCTAAGAGAGCGTATGCTTGAAGGAGCCTCTGGATTATTAAAGGGTTCAGTTAAAATGGTTAAGAGAATAGGTGGAAAGACCTTGGATAATTTAATGAATTTTCTTACCTGGACTATTCTAGGAGCAGTTGTTAATTATATAATAAAAAATTGGAAGAGTGTAAGAGAACAAATAGAGAAAATGATGGAAGAATTAAGGGAGATATGGATCAACTTAGAACCAATTTTAGTTGGGGTAAAGGATATTGTGATGTGGTTTGGAAATATAGGGTGGGGTTGGATAACAAAAATAAATAAGAGAGTTGATGATCTTGATACTGCTTCAAAGATTAAAGAAATTGAAAAAACTTTAGATAATACTGATGCTTTAGAAAAAAACTTTAAAGGTACTTCTGAAGAGTTGGATAATTTTCAAAAGGAAATAGAAGCTGCTGGAAATGATAAAGAAAAAATGCAAGAAATTATTGCAAAGTATGAGCCTTTATTTAAGATTGAACAACGACAAAGTAATTTTCTTAACCCTATAACACAAGCAGGAAAAGAAGGTGCTTTGAATAAAGAGGGTTCTGAACCTGAAAGATTGATTGATACTTTTTCATCTTCTAGTGATACAATCACGGTAAACAATGAAGAAACTGGAATGACTGAAGATGAATATAGACTTGCAACTTATTATGTTGATGAGAATGGGTATGTAAGATTGAAGGAGGATGATTCCAGACCTATAGGATCTAGATTTATTGATAAGGATGGTTTAGAAAGAAGAGATAATTCTCAATCAACCATTAAAAAGAATGATATACAAAGTTACTTTGTAGGTATAGATGATTATAGTGATGACTTTGATGAGAGTTCTATCATATTATTCTCTGAAGGAGAGGGTGGTAGTATGAATAATGGATCTAAAACTCCTATGTTTTTTGGTGGTTCTTCTGATGGGTTAAATATAGAAGACCTGTATAAAATTAAAATAAACCAATAATACCATGTCTATAGGAGAACCCATCCCAGAATTAAGCCCCTCAAGGCCAGGTAATATACGTCAGTTTAGAATCAAAGGTCAGGATGTAACTGGATTTGATAATGAGAGTGGTACTAGAACTGCTTTGGTTGACCTAAGATATTATGAGAATGTCCTGTCTCCTAGTGTTACTTTCTCAGTGGGTATTAAAGAGACTGATAATTTATTAGATAGTCTTCCTATTAAAGGTGGAGAGAAGTGTGATATTATATTAGAAGATTCTCAAAATGGTAAACTAAATCTTTCCTTGTATGTTAATAGAGTTAGAAATGTTATCAAAGATCCTTTAGAATCTAATTACTTCTTAGACCTTACATCTGAGGAGTCCTTTGCAAATGATCAATCTAGAGTGGTAAAAAGATATGATGGTAAGATATCTGATAGTGTAGAGAGTATCCTTAAGCAGTCTACCTCAGGTAGTATGGGCATAAAGACTTCAAAGAATGTAAAGGTTGATAAGACTTTAATTAAATATAATTTTATTGGTAATAATAAGAAACCATTTACTGTTTGTACTTGGTTAGCATCCAAATCTGTTCCTGAAAATGCAGGTAAGTCTGGTGGTGCAGCAGGGTATCTTTTCTATGAGACTCAGGATGGGTTTAACTTTAGATCCATAGATGCTTTATTTAAAGAACAGAAACCTAAAAGAAAATTAATCTTTACAGGTACACCAGACCAACCAATAGATTATAATACAAAGATAATTAATTATTCTGTAGAAAAAAATATAGATCTTAAAAATAATTTAACTCTAGGAACTTACTCTAATGAATCTATCTTCTTTGATTTTTATGACTTCAAGTATAGAGAGAGAAGTTATAGTGTAGATGAGGGTGGAGTGTCAGGGAGTAAAGATAAACTAGAACATGGTGGAAAGGATAACTTTGATGCATCTGTAACTGATAAATTCAGATCCAAACCTTCAAGAATCATGACACGTATTCTTGATGTAGGAACACTTCCTGAGGGTAAGAGTAGTAAAGAACAGTTGGAAAATTGGAAAAATCATCCTGATCAACCCACATTTGATGCTGCTAAGGTGATGGTTCAGTCTGCAATGAGATACAATCAACTTTATTCTATCAAAATAAATGTTTTAATAGCAGGAGATTTTAGTCTAAGAGCTGGTGACTTAGTGAGTTGTGATTTCTCTCAGGTCAACCCATCCACTAGTGTGGGTATAGATAAGAGAAGTAGTGGCATATATATGATAGCAAGTGTGTGTCATCGCTTGACATCTAAGCACACTACGAGTAATCTAACATTAGTTAGAGACACTTTTGGTAGGAAACCTATCTAAGAAGAATTATGACTACACCAACACCAAAGCATGATCTAGATCATGAAGTTTATCTTGACCCTAAGGATCATAAAGAACATATCAATCATGGTATGATTGAGTATAGTGAGAAGG
>CAZXNP010000363.1:0-2526 GCA_964642035.1 uncultured Anaerolineales bacterium
CCCACTGTATATCCGGAAAATATCCGTCATAATCATTGATATTTTCTATAAATTCCTCGGCCGTTTCTTTCTCTTCAAAATATGAGATCAAAGGCGCAAAGTATTTCCTTCGCGTCGCAGGATTGGATTTAGAGTGCAGGAACAGGATATAACGGTAATCTATCTGCTGATCCTTCAGATATTGCACCATGCAGAATTTTGCCCCAATGTCCATTCCTTTGTTGGGAATTTTCAACACAACAAATCTCCCGTCACTTAGTGTATACTCACCGATTGAATAGGTGATAACAACATTAAAATAGCGACATATTGTTTCTATATATTCACCATATATCTCATCAAATTTCGAAATATCATAGCAATGGAGATGAGCAAATAATTTATTTTTTTTGCAGAGTTTACCTTCCTCTAAATGTGCAGCACATAATAAATTATGTTTAGCAATGGAAGCGCAATTAGGTCTTATACAGGGGTAACCGAGGATATATTCTGTTGGCGCTTCATCCTCAGTTGCATCCTCCAATTCGAGATAAGAGGTGCAATTTTCTTTATGTTTGGCAGTTTCATCCCAATCTAGGGCGATTGTACAACTGGCGCGGTGAGCACCAAATCTCCGACGATGGAAGACACAGCCGCAATTACTGCAAACGCGCAATAAAACATCTTTCATCTCCAAATCATCATCAGGTTCTACATAATTATAAGCGGAAATTTCTCTCTCGCCGTCATAATCCACTACCTCATCGCGGATTTCATAGGTGATGGGAGAACTCGCATTCATAAGGAGTAGAAAATATTTATGGAACAATGTTGGGTAATCAAACATTTTTAAAAATTTGGGATTGTCCAAAAAGGTTTGGTGCTCCTTATCTAAGGCATGTATATCTTCATCGCGTTCCCCCGCGTCTATCTTAAAAGGTAATAAGTTATCTGTAGTACAGCAGCAGTTGACATCGAAACATTTCACACAAAAAGCGAGATCAGAAACACAATCGCAATTCGTACTGAAACAAATGGTGCAATATTTTCGAATTTTCCCCAGGAGAATATGAATTTTATCAATCATATTGTCAATATTTGCCAAGTTATCTTTAATGG
Organism: uncultured Anaerolineales bacterium; assembly: GCA_964642035.1. GTDB lineage: Bacteria > Chloroflexota > Anaerolineae > Epilineales > Epilineaceae > CAZXNP01. Next base: position 1,099 of record CAZXNP010000363.1, read on the forward strand.
CAGGGACAAACTTTACAAAAGATTTATACGCGTCCATTGTTTCCTTGTCTGCTTTCATCGGTTCTTCACTAATGATAAAAGGAGTACTGTGACGAATACAATCATGAATACGGGCCGTTTCTAAAAGCGATTTTTCCTTGTAATGGATATTGAGAATGATGGATGATTTTTTTATAAGTTCGTATAGCTCTCGCCCAAAAACATCTGTAACAATCTTTATGTTTAATCTGGTATTATCACCAAGATATTCTAATATTGTTTCCCGCCTTGCATTCATACCGCCAAAAAATAAAATATCATACTCTTTTTCTACTTGATTATCCCTCTTTAAAGAAGGGCACATTGGAATCGGAAAAAATTCCACTTTTCTTTTCAAATGATCGGGGTAGTGATGAATATTAGTGGGAGCATAGTCTAGTAGAGAGACACTGTCATAAAATGCTTGCTCAATACGTTCTTTTGCCCGCGCTTCTAGGTCAAAACTGGGAAAATCGTTATAATAATTAAGTTGTTCCAAATTATAGATATAGTAAGGGGATTTTTTCGGAAGCATTGGAAAGCTCGTGATAAAATGGGTAATACAGAGAAAAACATAGTGATTATATGGTTTCTCTCGGTTGCTCATGATTTCCCGTGAAATTTCAGCACTCGACATTATACGAACATTAAAACCTAGTGTTTCCAGAGTTTTCTTTAGTACTTGAGCAATATTATAAAGATATTTTGTAGTTTGCAATGTTAACGTCTTTTTTCCTCTTTTTAAAACACATTCTTCTTTTATCATTCTCAATTGTTTTGCATGAAACGCCTCTTCGGCTGCACGAGCATCTTGAACTTTTTGCGCCTCATGTTCTTCGTGTTCCTCCCGCGCCTGCTGTATCTCAGCGGCTGCCGCGCGTGCCTCGGCGGCAACATCGCGAGCTTCCCCAATAGCATCTATTTCATCTACTTGCAACTGCATGCGATGTATAGGAATTTCTGTCTCATTCTCCTGTGTTAAATGTTCCTCGCGGCGCAATATTGCAATTGGGTCCTGTGGGGAGAAAATTTCTATTTGTTCTACACTGGGCGTAGGATTTATCTCTGCCCTTTTCTGATTTTGCTGCATTGCATGAGTTTTTCTATCTGCCCTAAACTTGGTCCGATTGACCAAGTCTGCCATATTCCCACCTTGATGCACCACCCGCGGTCGATGTGGGAGTGGTAGAATTGTTGGTTCCTGCGTGGTCACCGTTGGGCGTGCCTGGGCAAGACCTGTTGGTCGTCGAGAGCGGGGCGCAGGGGCGCGCGGAGGAGGCGGCGCAGGGGCCCGCGGAGGAGGCGAAGCTGGGGCCCGCGGAGGAGGCGGAGCTGGGGCCCCCGGAGGAGGCGAAGCAGGACCCATAGTTATTGTAGGGCGGCTGTATGCAATGCGTATTCGCTGTCTTT
>CAZXNP010000364.1:0-2507 GCA_964642035.1 uncultured Anaerolineales bacterium
GGCGGGGGCGCCGCGGCAGGGTGTGGCGGCGGCCTCCGCCGCGGGGAGGGGCGGCGGTCGGCCGATGCCGTCGGACCACCGCGGCCGCGTGGCCGCCAGGCCGGCGATGGCCGCCACGGTCAAGGCCACCACGGTGGCCCCAAGGGCCCGGGGGGATGGCCCCAGGCCCGGCGGGCCGCCCGGCGTCAATCGGCCCGAGGCACCAGGGTCGCGGACTACGACTCGGGGGCCGCCGTGGGGGGCGGTTGGTCGAGGAACTTCCGGACCTCGGGCGGGAGCTGGTCCAGGTACTCCTTCATGCGGGGATCCGAAGGGTCGAAGGGCATTATCTCGGGGAGCTGGCCCTCAAAAAGGGGCGTTGTGGTGAGGGGGCGATGGCCTAGCTTGGCCTCGACCTCTCGCCTCTCCCCGTCCCGGATAATGGTCAGGGTCACCGTGGCGCCGACATCCTCACGGGCGATGGCCTCGATCAAGGACTGGACGCCCTCGATATTGGTATCGTCGACGGCCACGATGACGTCCCCCTCCTCGATGCCGGCCTCGGCGGCGCCGGTGTCGGGCAAGACGGTGGAGACGTACGCCCCGGCGTCGGCGTCCCCGGCCGGCGGATCGGACTCGGGGTCGTAGTCCCGGGCATTCACCCCCAGAAAGGGCTGGTCGATCGTGGGGGCGCCGGCACCGTCACCGGGGGCGGTGCCCCCCTCCTTCTCGGCCCCTCCTCGGGACCCGCCTTCTCCTTCGTCCTTGCCTTGGAGGCGAGCCCGGGCGTCGTCGAGGTCGCGCCGGAGGGAGTTGATCTCGTCCTCGAGGCGCTGGCGCTCGACCCTGAGGGGCGCCAGGTCGGACCCCCGCAGGGAGACCTCGGGTGCCACCCTGCGGCCGATGAGGAGGCCGGCGGCGCCCCCGAGGGCCAGCCCGGCGGCGAAGCCCGCCGCCAGGGCGATGAGGGCGATGAGGGCGGCAATGCCTGGCGACACCCCACCGCCGGAGCCGTCTGGTTGGCCTAGTGTCATGGCATGTCTCCCCTCGGTGCTGGCGGGCTATTCCTTCGTGTATGCCCCCAGCTTGACACGGCTGTCGAAGGTCTTGGTGCCCCGGCGGACGGTGAGGACCACCTCGTCCCCGGCGCGGTACCGCCACAGCAAGTCCGTGAGGGCGTGGTCGAGGTCGAGCTGGATCCCGTCCAAGGCCACCACCACGTCGCCGGCCTGCAGGGCCGCCGTCTCGGCCGCCGAGGACGGCTCCACGCTCCGCACTAGTGCGCCACCGGCCCGGGGCATGTTCAGCTCCAGGGCGGCGTCGGGGGTGATGGGGACGTAGCGGATGCCTAGGGCCGGTCGGGACCGGCCATCGATCCACTCGTCGGCCAGGGCCCGGACGACGTTACTGGGCACGGCAAAGCCCAGGCCCTCCACCGGGGATCGGCCGGTGCCCCTGACCACAAGGGTATTGAGGCCCACCACCCGGCCCTGGAGATCCACCAGGGGCCCCCCTGAGTTGCCGTTGTTTATGGCGGCATCGGTTTGAATGAGGGGCGCGGCGTTCAGGGGTTGGTCCACCTCCACAAGGCGAAAGCTGCCGCGATCGAAGCGGGTTTGGGGGACGGTGACGGTTCGGTTCAGGCCGGCCACGATTCCGTAGGTGACGGTGTTCTGGTAGTCGCCGCCCAGGGGGCTGCCGATGGCCAGCACGTGCATCCCCGCCTCGAGGAGGGACGAGTCGGCCAGGGGCGCCACGGCGGGGATCTGGGCCGCCACCTGGAGGATGGCCACGTCGTAGTCCGGCTCGTAGCCCACCACCTCAGCGGCCGTCCGGCGGCCGTCGAGGAACATGACCTCCAGCCCCTGGTTCCCCTGGATCACGTGGTAGTTGGTGGCGATGTAGCCCCGGGGGTCGAAGATCACCCCGGAGCCCGAGCTGGCGGGCAGCATCTCCGCCGCCCCTCGGGACTGGCGACGGACGGCGCGCATGTTGTATACCGTGACCACCGCGGGCCGCGCCTCCCGGACCACGGCCACCACGTCGTCCTCGATGGACCCGGATTGGGCTGCCGCCTGCACGGCCCGGGTCGTGAGGACGTTGGACACCGTGTCGGGGGGAGCCTCGATCACGTTGCCGCGCACCACCGCCATGGCCGCCAGTCCGCCGACCACGGCCCCCAGGGCCGCGGACAGCAGCAGCCCGGCCGTCACCAGGCCTATGATGCGCCGCCGGGAGGCCACTGCGGCCGCTACCGGCGGCCTCGGCGCGTCCTCAGGGCCAGGGCCAGGCCCGCTGGTCGGCTGCCAATCGTCATTCATATCTTGGTCTCCTGGTCTCTAGCTTCCGGGGCGGTGCTAGTGCGGATCAAGGCGGGGCCGGGTAAGGCGGGGCCGGGTGCCGCCGGCAAGGTGATCGTGAACCGCGCCCCGGTGCCCGGCCGGGAGTCCAGCTCGATGTGGCCGCCGTGGGCGGCCACTATCCAGCGGGCTATGGACAGCCCTCGGCCCGCGCCGCCGCTGTGGCGC
>CAZXNP010000365.1:0-2502 GCA_964642035.1 uncultured Anaerolineales bacterium
TGGCCGGCTACTGGAGTTGGGTGGACACGCGGGCGCCTGCCTCCCTGCCCCCTCCACTCGGCTCGCACCCACCCCCGGCGCTCCATCTCGTGCAGCCGGGGATAGATCAGGCCCTCCTTGAAACGAAAGTAGCCCTGGCTCCGCGCTTCGAGTTCCTGGATCATCTCGTAGCCGTACATGGGCCGGTCGAGCTCCGCCAGCAAGCTGAGCAGGATGACCGTCGTCGTCCCTTTGCGCATCTGTTGCTGAATGGTCATGGCGTTTCCGTTACCTCATTATCTTATGCATTAGAGAGTATAGCATGTTTCGTCGGGCCTGTCAAGTCCGACCACCGGTGGTTGCTTGTATACTATAGTCGGAGTGGCACGACGTATAGCACACCTCTCCTTTCTGTCAAGTTGTTCATAGCCACTCTTTCTGAGCCGGCGAGCGTGGCATGTTTCCTGGTGGAGCGGTTCAGCTACCCCAAAGAGGAGGTTGACGCCGCCGGCTCACTGGACTTATCGTTTTGTTTGTCGTACACTGGTGCCTGAGGCACGCCACCGTTTCAAGACTTTGTTGGGCCTCGGGCACCAACCAGCAGGATTCTGCGGCTCGATAGGCAGTCAGGGCAACGACCTTTGATGGGAAACCTATGTGGCGGGCTCGACCCGACCCGTGTATAACAGCAAGGTTACGTGCCATCCCTGCCCTGCCCATCGAGATCGGCGTTCCTCCTATCTCGCTCTAGAAAGGAGGTGAATATCCATGTCCATGACTTTTGCTCGTCTGCTCGATCCCTGCTTTGAAGATGAGGACGATCCCTTTCGCCACTACGACTACCAGGGCGAACCCCTGGAAGATCGACTCTATCTTCCTTGTGGCATCGACCCCCACAAGAAGGTCTGCCACGCTGCCTTTGTCCACCCTTTGCCCCATCGTCAAGAGATTCTGAGCCACCGTGAGATTCAGAACCAGCACCTCTCCGATGCTTTGTGGCTCGTCGAAGAAGGACAGCGTCTGGCTGAACCCTTTCAGGCCACGCCTCTCTACATCTTTGAAAGCAGCGGACCTTACTGGCGGCCCTATCGTCTTTTCCTCCATCAGCTCGGCTTGCCTACGGCCACCGTCAGCGGCCGTCAGACCAAGAGAGCCGGGGGAACCGGGACACGCAAGACACGCAACGACCTCCAGTCCGCCTTCCTCGTGGCCAAGGTCTTCAAGCAAGGCGAATCCCACGCCTCCCGGATTCCCCCGGAGCCCCTGGCGGCTCTACGGGAGTACACCCGGCTCCATCTCTTCTTCGTAGAACAATCTGTTGCTATCCAAAACCGCATGTTCGACCTGCGCTACCAAATCCATCCTGGCTTCGATGATCTCTTCTCCAAGTCCATCATGCCCACCACCCTCGCCCTGGCCAAGGAAGAGTTGGTTCATCCTGTCAAGCTCCTGAAAGCTGATCCCGAGATGCTGGCCGAGGTGATCCACCAGGCCAGTAACGGCAAACTGGGTGCTCCCCGGGCTGAGGCCATCCTTCGCTCGGCTAGACACACCTTCTACATGCCTTACGCTCCCGAAGCCCAGTCCTTCAACCTCAAACTCATGGCCCAAGCCCACGAGTACATCGTCGACCACCTGCTGCCGCCCCTTCGAGCCCGCATCGAAGACTGTCTGGAAGAGATTCCCTTCCCCCAGTACTTGACCGAGATCCCCTACTTCGGCCCCATCGTCACCGCTACCTTCCTGGCCGAACTGGGCTGGCCCTTCTGGTTCCGAACCGTCGATAGTGTCGTTGCCTGGTTCGGCCTGGACCCCAGTGTCTCCGAGTCGGCTGACCATCCCACTGGAATCTCCCACCTGACCAAGCGCGGGACCAAGTATGGCCGGCGCATCATGTGGTTGGTCGCTCGCAACTGGAGCCGCTACGTTTCGCAAGGCAATCATCTGTTTCGAAAGGAGCGCGACGAAAACAAGCTGTCCTACGACGGCGCTATCTGTGTCATCGCCGCCAAGTTGGTGCGTATCGCCTTTGCCATGGCACGCGATGGCTCCCACTTTGATATGTCCAAGGCCTTCCCGAGCTGAGTAATCAACGCTCATGGCCTTTGTTAATGACCTGGCGAAAAAAGCTTCATTCGGCGGGGTAGGTACTCTTGCGCCTTTTCACCTGATTTTCTGTAAACCTACCCCTTTGCTAGACTTGACACCTTCATAGAAATCTCCTCTTGTGGATTCTCTCGCTCCGCCTCCAGCCGCTTCAAGACCTGGGTCAACTGGCGGGCTAAAGCATCGATGCGTTCCCTGATAGCACATTAAGCGAAACCGAACCCGGATCATCGGCGGGAGTTCCCTTCGGTTTCGGTTGCAGCTGGTGCGCCACCGACGAGCCCATCCGCTTGAGCTTGCCCCCAACCGATTCGATCGGCGCGGTCGCCTGTTCAAGCTTGGAGGGCTTGTGGTTGCCCGATGCGACCTCTTTCAGTAGTTTCTGGTATTTGGGATCCGAGGCGAATCCGGGCGCCA